>JAFGKN010000795.1 GCA_016928605.1 Planctomycetota bacterium
GCCAGATAGGCCTTGTCCCGCGCCTTGTCGCTGAAGAACTGGTCGACGAACTCGACGGCCCGGATGCCGAAGTCGCGCCGGGCGGCGCGAGGAAAGTCCAGGTTGGCGAGCTTGCCGGCGCGGATGGACTTGTTGAGGGACCACTCGGCGAGCGAGATCTCGAAGAGGCGGTCGCCGCTGCCTCCCTCCGCGGCGCAGACCGCGCGCCAGGGGCTGAGCCAGGCGAGCGCGGCGGTCGAGGCGAGACCGTGAAGGAAGCGACGACGAGAGCGAGAACCGTTCATGCTGCTTGACCTTGTGCTGGGATGTGCGAAGGAGGAAGGCACGGCAAGACAAGTTTCCCGTCGCGGACCGCGCTTTGCAAGTCCCCGCCGCCGCTCCCCGGGCGGCTCAGAGCGGCCTCAGGACCGCAGCGCCGCGCCGGCTCGCCGGGCGGCTCAGAACCACGGCGCCGCGCCGGGCCGCCGGACGTTGATGTTGTCGACGACGGCGGTGGGGGAAGCGGTGAGCACGAAGAGGACCAGGTCGGCGATGTCCTCCGGCCGGATGAGCCCGGAGGTGTCCACCTCGGGCCGCGCCTGCCGGCCGAGCTGCGTATCGACGCCTCCTGGACAGATCGAGCGCACGCGGATCCCCTCGGCGGCGGTCTCGGCCGCGAGCGCCTTGGTGAATCCGAGGACGGCGTGCTTGCTCGCGCCGTAGGCGGTCTGGAGCGGATAGCCGCGCGCGCCGACCACGCTCGAGATGTTGATGATCTCTCCGCGCCCGCGCGCCTTCATCGCGGGGAGCACGGCCCGCGAGAAGAGGAACGTGCCTCCGGCGTTCGTGTGGAGCACCTCCAGGAACTCCGCGTAGGAGGTCTCCTCGAGGCGGCGGAAGAGGCCGATGCCGGCGTTGTTGACGAGCGCGTCGACGCATCCCTCTCGCTCGAGGACCTCGCTGACGACGCGCTGCACGTCCGACTCCACCGTCACGTCGCAGACGGCGGTCCGGATCCCGCTCTCGGCGGCGGCGAGCTCGTCGAGGAGGGACCGGCTCCGAGCCACCGCCGTGACCCGGGCGCCCTCGCGGGCGAGCCGGACCGCCACGGCGCGCCCGATGCCGCGCGAGGCTCCGGTCACGATCGCTACCTTGTCCTGGAGGCTCTCCATCGGCGCTGTTTTTCCCGCAGTCGGGGCTTCTCCGCCGCGGGCGGCGGCGGTAGATTGAGCGACGAGGCCTTGTACCTCAGGCGGCTTCGGATCACAAGAGGCGAGGCATCCTCCGTCCGCGCGGCGATCCTCGGAACTGCGAGCGCGCGGAGGGCGGGAGACGTCTCGCAGATGGAGCGAGGGCTCGCCGCGAGATCGCGGACCGAAGCGCCATCTCTCAACGAGTATCGAGGCGATGTCATGAGATCCGCTTTCTTCGCATCGTTCCTGACCGCTCTCATGGTCGCGGCCGTCACCAGCATCCTCATCAGCAGCCTCCGAGAGGAGCCATCGCCGCCCGGGGACGTCGATGTGCGCCGCCTGGAGGATGTCGTCGCCGCGCTCGAGCAGCGCGTCGCCGACCTGGACCACCGGATCGACGCCGTCGCCGAGGCCGCGAGCCGCTCCCGCGGAGAGATCGCCTCCATCCGCCCGGCGGCGGCCTCTGCGGCGACTCCAGGCGCGGACGCCGACGGAGCCTCTGGCACGTCAGATGAAGCCGGCGCCGGAGAACCCGAGGTCGCGATTCCCGACTTCCTCGCCTCGAGCAGCCCGGAGGAGATCGAGCAGTTCCGCGGCTTCGTCGCGGACGTCATCCGGCAGGACCGGGAGGACCAGCAGAAATCCTGGCAGGAGAACTGGCGCAAGCAGCAGCAGGAGTTCGAGGAGCTCCGCAAGGGCCCCTACGGCAAGTTCAACTTCAGGGTCAACTCGCTGGCGAAGAAGCTGGAGCTCAGCGATCAGCAGGCGCAGTACTACTACGAGAACCTCGCTCACTTCGACGAGCGCATCCAGGAGATCCGCAAGGGGGTCGACTGGCAGAATGCCGACTCCCGCCAGGAGTACGAGGACAGCCGCCGCGCGCTCCAGGAGGAGTTCGACGCCCGGATCACGCCCGCGCTCTCGCCGGAGCAGGCCCAGGCCTACCGCGACGCGCCGGAATGGGAGCGGAGGCTCGATTCGAGCGGAGGCTTCGTCTGGAGCGCCACCGGCGCCGGCGCCGCTCCCATCCAGGTCAACGTCGGCGGATCGGCGCGCCAGGGATCGATCCGCGTCGAGACGCGCACGAGCTCGGACGCGGAGCGGAAGTAGAGCCGCCGCTCGGCGGCGCCGCTCGATCGCGCCGCGAGCCGCCCGCATCGCGCAGTCGAAGGGCCGCGAGGGTTTGACCCCGGCCCTGCCTCGAGCGTAGAGTGGGTCCGGGTTCGGATGCCCCGCCGCCGGCGGGTGCCGGCCGTCGGAACGAAGCAACAGCGGAGAGCCACCATGACGACCACGACGCGACGGCAGTTCCTGGGGCGTGGATTGACGACTCTGGCGGCGGGCGGGCTCGCCGCCGCGCCTGCGGGCCTCGTGGCAGGCCGGTCGGCGGTCGAGGCCGCCGACCAGGTCCGGGTCGCGCTGATCGGCTGCGGGGGGATGGGGCGCGGCGACCTGCGGACCTTCTTCCAGGATGAGCGGGTCCGTTGCCCCGTCGTGTGCGACGTCGACGACTCGCACGCAGCGCTCGCGGCGGACGAGACCGAGAAGGTGGGGCGCGGCAGGCCCGAGTCGGTCCGGGACTTCCGGCGCGCGATCGAGCGCAAGGACGTCGACGTCTGCCTCGTCGCCACACCGGACCACTGGCACGCGATCCCGACGATTCACGCCTGTCAGGCCGGAAAGGACGTCTACGTCGAGAAGCCGCTCGCGACGAGCATCGGCGAGGGAGCTGCCATGGTGCGCGCCGCCCGCAAGAGCCAGCGCGTCGTGCAGGTGGGCACGCAGTGGCGCAGCGGCTCCCACTACCAGGAAGCGGTGAAGATCGTCGAGTCCGGGGAGCTGGGAAAGATCCGGACGGTGCGCGTCTGGGCATGCCTCGCCTGGGTGGGGAGCATCGGAAGACCGGCCGACTCGGATCCCCCTCCGGGCGTCGACTACGACCTGTGGCTCGGCCCGGCGCCGCTCCGCCCGTTCAACCCGACCCGCTTCCATTTCAACTTCCGGTGGTTCTGGGACTACGCCGGAGGGCTGATGACGGACTGGGGAGTCCACCTGATCAACATCGTCCAGTGGGCGATGCACGTGAAGCATCCCGTCTCGGTCGCCTCGACGGGCGGCAAGTACGCCATCGACGACATCCAGGAGACCCCCGACACGCAGGCGGCCATCTTCGAGTACCCCGGCTTCGTCATGATCTGGGACCACCAGGTCGCGGGCACTCACGGAGTCCGCCGGCGGGAGCACGGCGTGGCCTTCGACGGAGAGAGCGGCACCCTAGTCGTCGACGGCGCCGGCTGGGAGATCATCCCAGCTCCGGGCAAGAGCCTCGAGGCCCGCAAGGCGGCGGGCGTGGCCGGCCCTCGCTGGGAGCACGTGAGGAACTTCCTCGACTGCTGCCGCAGCCGCGAACGGCCGGCGAGCGACGTCGAGATCGGCCACTTCGCCACCCTCACCCCGCATCTCGCCAACATCGCCCTCCACACGGGGCGGACCATCCACTGGGATGGAGAGAAGCAGGAGATCTCCGGCGACGCCGATGCGAGCCGCCTGATCACGAAGCCTTACCGCGCGCCCTGGAAGCTCGATGCGTGAGATCTCGATCACCGGAGGTGGTCCGCGCACGATCCGAGCACCCAGCGGCCCATCGCTCGAGCCGCTTGCGCCTCGGCCCAGCGCGCCAGCCATCCAACCGCCGCGTCCAGGCGTCCGCGCCTCGCACCATCCACCCGCACTGTTCACGAGCCGAGGAGAGACATGAACCGAAAGATCGCAAGGAAAAGGATCCGTCGAGCCGGCGCGGCCGCGCTGGTCTGCTCGCTGCTGGCGCTGCCACTGCGCGCCGCGGACTGGCCGACCTACCGCGGTGATGAGGAGCGCAGCGGCCGTTCGTCCGAGGCGCTCGCGCTGCCGCTCTCGGAGGCGTGGGTCTTCACGGCGCTCCATCCGCCCTCGAACGCGTGGGGCGACCCGCCTCCCAAGCCGGTCGAGGGCCAGCTCGAGTTCCCCCGCGTGCGCTTCGACGACGCGTTCCACGCCGTCGTCGCCGGGGATCTTCTCTGCTTCGGATCATCGTCCGAGCACAAGGTGGTCGCGCTCGACGCAGCCACCGGGGAGCGCCGCTGGGAGTCCTTCGCCGAGGCGCCGGTGCGCCTCGCGCCGGCGATCCACGCGGGCAGGGTCTACTTCGGAGCCGACGATGGAATCGTCCGCTGCCTCGACGCCGCGAGCGGCCGGCGGGTCTGGTCCTTCGCCGCGGCTCCGGCCCCGCGGCGCGTGCTCGGCCACGGAGAGATGATCTCTCTCTGGCCGATCCGCACGGGAGTGCTGGTCGCGGATGGCACCGCCTACTTCGGCGCGGGCCTCTTCCCCGCCGAGGGAGTCTACCTCTTCGCGGTGGACGCCGAGACGGGAGCGCTGATCTGGAGGAGCGACGCCTTCGGCCAGGGAGGCACCGGAACGATCTCGCCGCAGGGCTACATCCTCGCCTCCGCCGGGAGGCTCTTCGTGCCGTCCGGCAGAGCCATGCCCGCCGCCTTCTCCCGTAGCGACGGGCGCCTGCTCTTCCACCGCAACTTCAACTGGCGGTCGATCGGCCTCTTCGGCGGCACCCACAACCTGCTCGCCGATGATCTGCTGCTCACCGCGACCGAGCAGGTCGTCGGCGTCAGCGAGTCATCGGGGCAGCTCGTGCTCACCGAGGGCATCCTCGCGCCGAGCGCGGCGGCGCGCAGGATGGCCGTCGATTCCGAATCGTTCTACCTGCTGACGGGCGAGGAGCTGCTCGCCGCCCGCAGAGCGAGCTGGTTCTCCTGGAGGAAGCTCGAGCTGGCCAAGGCGCAGCGCGACGACATCGCCGAGAGGTTCAAGCAGAACCCCGGCCTGAAGGC
>JAFGKN010000796.1 GCA_016928605.1 Planctomycetota bacterium
AGGGCCGTGTGCGCATCGTCACGCCACGCCTCATCGCCGCCGCTCACCGCCACGGCGTCGAGGTCCACGTCTGGACGGTGAACGATCCCGTCGACGCGGCGCGCTGGCAGATGCTGGGCGCCGACTCGATCACGACCGACCGGCCGGCCTTCATCCGCGAGAGCCTGCTCTCTCCGGGGCTGCCGCGGGCTCTCCGGCTCTGGCTCCCGCTCGACGGCGACCTGCGCGACGCGTCGGGCCGCGGGCGCGGCGGCGAGCCGAGGGGCGGAAGCGCTCAGAAGATGCGCTTCGTCGAGGCCGTCTTCGGAAAGGGGCTCGACCTCGGCGAGAGCGGCGCGGCGATCGCGCTGAGATGCCGCCTCGCGGAGCGCGGCACCATCAGCCTCTGGTACCGCCCCGCGCCGTGGTACGACCACCAGACGATCGTCGACAGCTCGGCCGGCGAGAACGCGTGGGAGATGTGGATCTACCGCACGGGCCAGCTCCGCTTTCGCATCCACCCGGAGGGCCGCGGCGTGAGCCACTCGTTCCATCCCACGGGCGATGCGTGCGAGTGGCATCACATCGCCGTCACGTGGGAGAAGATCGGCGCGGCGGCGGCGAAGCTGCAGCTCTTCGCGAACGGCCACCTCGCCGACTCGACCGGCGAGGGCAGCGACCGGTGGCTGGATCCGCCCGAGGAGCTCTTCCTCGGCGGCGGCCACCCGAGGAACACGCCCGGACGAGGCATCTGGGACGATGTCGCGGTCTTCGACCGCCCGCTCCGGCCTGCCGAGATCCGCTTCGTGATGACCGCCGGCGCCGGCGCGCTCGGCGCGAGACCGCAGACGGGCCCGCGGTAGCCGGCACCTCCCGGACGGCAGGCCTCCCCGGCAGCCTTCGCCGCAGCGCACGCGGCGGGGGATGCCCACAGCCATCGCGCGGGCGCGGGAGCGCAGCCGCGAGGAAGCTCGCGCGCGGCCCGTCCGCCGGGGCTCCTTCGTCACCGCCCGAACTCGAAGTCGGACTCGAGCTCGATCGCGTGCCCCTCGGGGCTGCGGCGGACGCCGGAGAAGAGGAGGATCGAGAGCTCTCCCTCCATGCGGAACTCGGCGATGGTGTCGTCGCCGAGCACGTCGGCCTCGCGCACCTCGAGGCGCAGGGCATCGCCCGGCGACCAGTGGAGGCGGAAGATCGGCGGCTCGGCGGCGGAGGTGAAGTCGTGGTTGTACCCCTCGACGGCCCGGCCGGAGGAGTCGTGGACCAGATCATCGCGCCCGCCCCGGCGGCGGTGCACGCGGATGTAGATGTCCGGCCGCCCCGGCTCGAGCCATGACTCGAGCTGCTCCCGGTAGGCGCGAGGATCGATCCGGTACCTCCTCCAGCGGATCTCGTACTCGGCCGGCTCCCGCGCGGCGGCGAGGGCATCCTCCCAGCGGCGCGCCGAGTCGACGAGGCGCGGGTCATCGCACCTCGCGCGGAACTCGCGGAGCAGGCTCGCGGCGCCGTCGATCGTCAGATCGCCCTCGAGGATCCGGTGGCGGATCGCCGCGAGCTCGTCGGCCTCGTCGCGAGGGATCTGCGGGAAGAGGAGCGACGACCCGTCGGGCGGATCGAGATCGGCCAGCTCGAGCGCCAGCCTCCTCTGCTGCTCGTTGTGCCAGACGAGGCCCAGCGCCCCGGCGAGCAGCGCGAGGGGGATGAGGTAGGTGAAGATGAAGCGCGACAGCCTCGACGGCAGCCGCTCGCGATCAGCCGCCGCGCCGGCCGGCTGCTGGTGCTCCGCCGGGGGGGACAGAGCCTTGCCCCCGCGCAGGCGACGCACCGCCTTCAGAAGCTCCCGCGCGTCGCGGTAGCGGCGGTCCATCGATGTCCAGCAGCGCTCGAAGACGGCGTCGAGATCCGGAGAGATGGCGTCGAGGCGAACGCGCCCGGCGGGCCGCTCTCCTGTCAGCATCTCGTAGAGGATGATCCCCAGCGAGAAGACGTCGGCACGCGGATCCGGAGGCGGCGGGGATCCGGCCGCCGGCTTCTGCTCCGGCGCCATGTACTCCCACGTGCCGCCGGCGTAGCCCTGGCTCGTGTAGGGTCCCGTCTGGATGCTCTCGCGCAGGGCGGACGCCGTCAGCCGCTCGAGCCCCTGTCCGAGGCCGAAGTCCCCCACCCGCACGCGCCCCTCGCCATCGAGCAGGATGTTGCCGGGCTTCAGGTCGCAGTGGACGACTCCGCGCGCGTGGGCGTGCGCGATGATCTCGACGATCTCCTCGAAGATCTCGAGCGCCCTCTTCACCGGCAGCTTGTTCTCGCGGCGCAGCAGCGACGCCAGGTCTCCCCCGGCGGCGTGCTCCTGGACCACGTAGGGGACCGGGGCATCGAGATCGACGCCCAGCACCCGGAGGACCCCGGGGTGGTCGAGCCCGTGCTGGAGGAGGCTCTCGCGGCGGAGGATGTCGATGAGCTGCGGATCGCGCGGCAGCTTCACGGCGACGATCTTGCCCGGCAGCAGAGCGTGGCGCGCCCGCCAGACGGTCCCGCAGCCGCCCTCGCCGATCGGCTCCTCGAGGACGTACTCGCCCACGCGGTCCCCCGCCTGGAGCGCGAGGGGATCCGGCGCGCCCGCGGAAGGGGCCGCCGCGAAGGGATGAGGCCGCTCGGGTGCATCGCTCATGGCCGTCGCTCGAGTCGTGGGGTGGAGTTCGTCTCTTTGGAGAGCTCCCGCAGGCGCTCTCACGCCCGCCGCTCTCCCATCAGCGCTCCGGGCCGCGCGGGCGGATTGTGCCGAAGCGTCCCCGCAGGCGCTCCTCCATCATCTCTACAGTCAGTCCCCGGCGGCTCAAAATCCGCGAAACTTCCTCGAGCGGCGAGGCCGCCGCGGCGGTCCACCGGCGGGATGCCTCGACCAGGTCGAAGAAGACGGACCGCTCGCGCTCGCCTCCCTCGAGCAGGCAGCGGACGATGAGCCAGCACTGGGCGTAGTACTCCTGGACCCACTCCCCCGTCCCGTCGAGGACCTGCTGCGCGGGAGTCTCGATCAGCCGCTCGAGCCCCCACCACCCCGCCCCGCCGGGGCGGACGCGCTCGATCGCCGCGGCCAGGTGCGGCGTCAGCTCCGCGCCCAGCGCCGCGATCCGGCCCTCGGGATCCCAGCGGGCCGTCTCGAACTGGAGCGCCAGCCCCTCGTCGAGCCAGCGCGGAGCGAACCGGATGCCGAGGAGCCGCGCGGCGAGCTGGTGCGCGACCTCGTGCAGGACCACGCGGCGGAGAAAGGCATCCGATGCCTCCGAGCCGAGGCCCTCCGGGAGGTAGAAGGCGGAGGCGCCGCGCTGCGGGAGGAAGATGCCGGCCGTCCCCCGCCGCTGCGAGTACGCCTCGTAGTCCGATCGGCTCTGGAAGACCACCACGTCGAGCCCCTCCTCGAGCGCTGCGACCTCGAGCGGCGCGAAGAGCCGGCGATACTCTCTCTCTTCGGCCTCGATCAGGACGAGAAGGCGCGAGGTGAAGGGGACGAGCTCGCCGGAGCGATGGTCGGTCCAGATCCGCAGCCGCCGCAGGCGCCGCAGATCGAACCGCTCCGGCAGCTCGAGCTCTCTCTTGCGCCGGGCAGCGGTGCGGTCCTCCCGCGCCTCGCGCTGCGCGATCCCCTGGCGGTGGAGCCATGCATCGCCGTAGCGCCGGTAGCCGGCGCGCTGGAGGAAGCCCGCCGCCTCGGCGTCGTCCGGCCGGAGCGCGATCGCCCGGAGGTAGCGCCCGGCGGCGCTCTCCGCGCGGTCCTTCTCGAGGAGCTTCCG
>JAFGKN010000797.1 GCA_016928605.1 Planctomycetota bacterium
AGAAACTCCTCGGACTCCGTCGTCTGCTGGCCGATGACCACCGCCCCGCCCCGTCCCAGGAACTCGCGAAGCACGGGGCCGAGGCGGAGCCCGAGGGCTGCGAAGTCGATCGCGCTGCCCCTCTTCTGCTTCGGGATCACCAGGGCGTCCTTGTTCGCCAGATCGGTGCGCAGCGCTTCAGGGGTGAGCTGCACGGAGTAGACCGGCTCGAGGTCGGGCCGGTAGCGGAGGATCGCGTCGGTCATCCCCGTCACCTGCTCCTCGTCCTGAGGGATGTACGGCACCCAGACGAGGGCCCGGACAGCGCACCGGTGCTCGATCGAAAACGTGCCGTCGCTCACGTCGAAGATGGAGGGCTGGGATGCCGAACGGATGCGAAGGCGGCAGGAGGGGCTCGGACTCGCCGGCGTTTGCCACTGTGCGCTTCCGGTGTTGGGAAGAGGACCGCCGCCCACCGCGTTCGGAAACACGTCCTCCGACCCGTCGGTGTTGTACTCTAGGATGACCTCGTTTCCGGTGAGCCCCTCGGAGGCCCACGTGATGAGAGTGCTCTCGCTGGTGCGCATGCACTCCCCGCCGTTGGGGGAGAGGATGCGGAGGGACGGCGAACGGATGGCGAATGTCCCGGCGGAGACGTCGAGCACGGAGGGGCTCGCGAGACTCTGGACGCGGAGGCGGCACGTCTCCGACGGCGTGCCGGGAACCGTGACCAGCGCTTCGACGCTGTTGGGTACATCTGCCGCCAGCGTGAGGGGGAACGCGGTCCGGGAGCCGTCGATGTTATAGTCGATGCGCACCCGCGAGCCGACGTTGCCCAGGCTCTGCCAGCGGATCACGACCTGCGTTCCCACCTGCCACTTCTCGCCGCCGGCGGGAACGAGGATGCGCAGTGTGGGGCCCACGATCTGGAAGACCTCCGAGTAGGTGAAGAACTCGGGACGCTCCACGCTCTGGATGCGGATGCGGGCTGGCAGCGGGACGTCGCCGCGGGCCGGCAGGTCCCACGTCAGCGAGCGCGCCGCGATGCTCACGGAGGCAGCGATGGGCTGTGGAAACGCTGTCGTGGAGCCGTCGGTGTTGTAATCGAGCTGGACATTCTGGCCGATGTTGCCGAACCACTCCCAGCGGATCGTCTGGCGTCCTCCCGCGAGCCAGAGATCCCCGGCCTGCGGCGCTGTCAGCACGAGTCCGTCGGGTCTGACCTCCAGGTGGCAGACGCGGCGGTGACGCTGTCCCAGCGCATCCTCCACTTCCAGGGCGATCTCTCCCGAGAAGACCTGTTCGGGGACGCCGGAGATCACGCCGGTGGCCGCGTCCACCGCGAGGCCGCCGGGGAGACGCGTGGGGATGAAGTAGACGCGCGGCGCGCTGGAGAAGTCATCCCGTCCGCTGATCGTGGAGATCACGTAGTCCTGGCCATTTCCGGCGGAGATGCCGATCGTTGGCTCGATGCCGCTGTTTGCACCGCCGTAGCCGAACACGATCCTCCCGTCCGTGGACAGCGTCACCCAGAAGGACGTAGGGTCCTCCGAAGCATACTCCTGGGCCACCCATTGGATGCTCACCCAGTCGAAGCCCTCGTCGATGTAGATCCCGCCGGGCTCGTTGACCGTGAGGTCCGCCCAGAATGGAGCGATCATCTTGTTCTCGATCAGACCTTCCACGGAGTTGGCGAACAGGCGGCCATCGCCGCCGCCGAGATCGAGGTAACCGTTGGAGCTGACGACGACCGAGGAGTGGAGACGGCCGTAGAAGGGGAACTCGAAGGGCAGCGCATACGTCCAGCCCCTGTCGTCCCCGAACCAGGGCATCCGGTCGACCGAGGCCCCCCTGCCGCTTCCGGGAGGGGGCGACGGGCTCTCCACGAGATCCTCGACGTAGCTCGCTGCGCTGCTGCGGAAGCGGTACGGAAGCAGGCCGCCACCCGCGAGGAGCTGATCGCGGTAGGGGACGCCCACGGAGGCATCCTTCGGGCACGCTCCCGTCAGCTGGACCGGATCCACGGCCGGCAACTGCGCCTCGGCCAGAGCCGGCTGTCCATCCCCCCGGTCGTCGTCCTCGTAGCGGGCGCTGATCGTATCAGGCGGTGTGACCTGGAGACGTCCATCCGCCAGCGCGACACCTGTCGCGATCTCCACGCTCGACCGGAAGACAGCCGAGGCGCGAGCCGTCTCCACGAGCTCCAGGACCTCGGTGTCTCCGCTCGTCTCGGCGCGGATCTCGATCGACGCTCTATCGGGCTCCTCCCGCGACACATCGAGATCCGAATCGATCAGCGTCACCGTCGCGAAATCTCCCGGAGAGTAGAACGGTCGGTCGAAGGAGAGGCTCCCGCGGCTCACCGCCAGGTGGATCGTCAGAGCGGGATCCCCCAGCGTGTTCAGCTCGTACGCGCAGAATCGAGAGCGCTCGCTCGTCTGGATGGCGTCGAGGTTCTCCTCCTTGGAGCGGTCGTTGGCCGCTCCCCACTGGAGAACTCCCTGCTGGAAGACGGCGTGCCAGAAGCGCCGGTGGAAGCGGTGAGAGGGGCCATCCGCCGTGCCCGTACTCGCCCAGCCCCGCCGCGAGTTGACCACCAGGGCTGCAGCGCCATTACGTCTGGCCAGAAGATGCTCCGCGACGCTGTCGCCGCCGTAGCTGCCGTCGGGGCGCTGGTTGTCGAAGGCGCCGGCGTAGCAGCTCTGGGAGTATTCGAGGAAGGGGAATCCGGCCGCGAGCGAGTCGATCTCCGCGGCGCTGAGCCGCATGACGCTCGAGCTGTCCGCGTGCCCGACGTGGTTGACGATGTGGACTCCGCTCTCGAGGATGCTGATCAGCGCTTGGCGATTCCACCGTCCTCCCAGGGTGTCGCGGTCGTAGAGCGTCCGGGGCCGGAAGAAGTCGGCGAAGGGCGAGTTCAGGAAGCCCACCGAGGGGAAGAGATCCTCGGACCCGGAGCGGATCTGATCGCAGAGATTGCCTCCCCAGTCGTAGTCGCCTCCGAATCCGAGGTACTCGCCGACGAAGAGCACCTCGCGGAGCACGCGGTCGCTGCTCTCCTCGTAGGCGATGGTCTTCTCGACGAAACTCTCCGCCTCCTCGAGAGAATCGACGGGCGCGCGGCCGACGTGGACCTCGCAGAAGAAGTCCACGTCGTCGCCGTCCGGCCCGTCGTCGGGCTCCCCGTAGAGGCCGTCGCCGTCGCCGTCGAAAGTGCCATCGAGGCAGCCGAAGTACATGTCTGCGGGGATGGGCTGAGTGAACAGGGCCCGCGACTGGAGATACCGCGTGGGCACGAGAGGCTCGCCCCCGCCGCCGTCGGCATCGCCTCCCAGCAGCACGTACTCGAGACCGCGGCTTGAGTAGCAGTCGGCGATGAAGTTGCGGATGCGAGTCGCATCGTCCTGGGCTCCGTCCGGGCGAAGGCCGGAGTACTGCGAGTAGACCCACTCCGTCGTGAAGACAGCGGCTGGCAGGCCTCCCGCGGTCCGAGCCTCCACCAGCGGAGCGAAGGCGGGCGCCAGCTCGGGCGTGGTGATGACCGCATACGCGACGAGATCGTCCGCGCCCCCGCCGCGATCCTTGGCGCGGCGCTTCTCGTGCTCCGTGGGAGGGTTGAGGACGAGGCTCGCCAGATCCGCGAAGTGAGCCGGGCGGAGCAGCGTCCCGCCGGATCGCCCCGCGAGGGGCAGCGACGCATCCCGGCGGATCGCGACCTCGACCTCGAGGCTTTCGAGGACGTCGATCCGCCCCGATCGCGGCTCGTAGCTGACGGGACAGACGGAGAGGCAGAGGATCGAGCGGCCGTGCTTCATCTGCCGGCCGTGCTCCAGGTGAACGCCGGGAGGGTAGGGAACATCCGATCCGTAGATCAGCGGATCGGGCTCGGGCGGAGGAGGCGGATCGGCACCGACCGGAGAGAACTCCTCCCCTCCGGGAGGCAGGAACCAGGCGCCTTCGAGCCGGCGGGCTGGTCCGGGGTGGACGATCACCGAGTGGACATCCGCTGCGTGGGGAAGCAGGATGCGCACCGGTTTCCAGGGCAGCACCGGAGCGCCGCGCCGGATGGCTGTCGAGGGAACATCCCCGACTTGCACGCGCACTCCTCCCTTGACCTTCCGGATCGAAGGACGGGGAAACTCGATGGAAACGCGGATGGTTTCGTCAGCCGCCGGCGAGAAAGGAGCGATGAGGAGGCAGGCAAGAAGTACGGATCTTGCCGCGAACGCTGCGTGTGGATTCCTCGAGAGCGCACAAGTCATGCGTTATCCTCTGAACGATGCATCCACCGATGCCGCAGCCGAGGCTATGGCTATCCGCGCGAGAGTGTGTTTCTCAGGGAAGTCAGAGTCCCCGTTCGCATCCCAGGGAGGTCTCCGGACTGAGGTCTACCCCCGGATGCGGAAACGGCGGAGGCGGAGGCGGACCTCCGAGGAAGAGGTACCTCAGCACGAAGATCGGATCCGAGATGTCGACGCGTCCGACGTCGTTGGCATCCGCGGCGTCGAGGCAGACCAGGGGGGAGCCGCCGAGGAAGAGAGCGCTCAGCACGACCACTGGATCGGTCACGTTCAGGCCACCGCTCAGGTCTGCGTCGCCCCTGATGAATCGTGTCGCAAGGGCGCCCTCGACGAGCATGCCGCCTTCCCGTGTCTTCGGCGTGTAGCGGATGCCATCGATGGTCACGTAGTTGTCGAACGTGACGCTGCCGACGTGATCGCAGAACTTGAGGTGGTCATCAGCAACCACGTTGTACCTGATGTCCAGCAGCCCGATTCCCTCGGGAAAGGGACCGAGGGCGAGCGCCTCGAGGCTCGATCCCAGCACCACCCGTTGCTCGACGGCGACGAAGGGAGCCGCCTCCCGGATGTCGTTGGCGACGAACTCCGGCGGCTCACCAGCCACCAGCTGATCGAGCTCCGGAGAGTTCTGCATCTCGATGATCTCGGCGTTGGCGGCCGTGTGACAGAGCGTGAAGGCCCATCCCTCCACCAGCGCCTCCGCGCTGTAGAGCTTGACCGTGACGACCTCCCCGGACTCCGGGGGCTCCACCCGGTATGCCAGGGTCTCGGAGTAGGGATCCACGATGAGCGTCGTGGATGCGTGCTGCATCGGAAGCTGTGAGCTCTCTCCACGGATCGTGACGACGAGGCTGACGGGCTGGCCCGAGCCGATGAGGTTCTCGCAGAAGGAGACCGAGGACTCCTCCTCCACGTCGTACTCGACGGCGAGCACCGGGAAGCCGCCGTCGACCTCGCCGGGCAGCGCGATGTTCTCCCCGAAGACGGGGACGCAGGCCTGGATGATGCCGGCGCGGTAGCCGTTGCGCTCAGGACCGGTGTACTCGACCCACAGGAAGTCGGGCGACTTGCCGTGGTTGATCGTGAGGACTTCGTGCGTCGATTCGAAGCTTGCGACGCTGGCCTTGTTCGGATCGTGACACAGGCTGAAGGACCAGCCCTGGATCCCTCCCGCGGCCGAGTTGACGAAGGCCGTGACGGGGCCGTTGCTGATCTCGGGCCGGACGTCGAACCATGCCTCGGGCTTGGGCACGAGCGTCGTCTCCGCCGGCTCCTGAGGACGGTACGTGGCGCCGTCGACGCTGAGCAGCACATCGACAGGCTGTCCCGAGCCCACAAGCCCGTCGCAGAGCCGGACCGCGGAGATCTCGATGGCGTCGTACTCGGCCTCGAGAACCGGAAAGCCCTGGCCGGTGTCGGAGGGGAGAACGCGATGCTCCACGAGGTCGAGCACCACGGCCTGGATGACTCCCGATCCGTCTGCAGCTTCCTCGGCCAGGTAGTAGCCCGGCGGCGATCCGCTGCGGATCGTAGCCAGCTCCGCGCTCGAGCGGAACCAGACGAGCTCGGCGGAGGACGGCTCATGGCAGAGCCCGAAGGCCCACCCTTGCACTCCTTCCGCCCTCGAGCAGATGGAGACGGTGACGGGACCATCGCTCATCTCCGGAGAAAGGCGGAACCATGCCGGGTCCTCGTACGACGTCCCTTGAGCGCCGAGAGGCGAGGAACAGAGCAGGGTTCCCAGGAGAAGCACACCAATGACGAGTCGGGTTCGTCGCATCGCGGCACCTCCCTGGGTGAAGAGGAGGAGAGAGACCTTGACTTTCTTCGATTCTATGCACGCCGGATGAGCGGAGCATAGGAGAAAACCGGCGTTTTTCCGGTCGAGGAGAGCGCTTCGGCCACCGCGCGCCGGGCTGCCGGAGGTGTCTCGGGCCCCAGCCGCTAGCCCTCTCCCCTGCTCGGCGTCGCCGCCCCCTCCGCCTCTCTTGACCTTCCGCCCCGGATGCCGGTAGATATCGGTGTCGTTTGTCCCGTGGCCGGTCACGGAGCCTCGCCCGGCCGCCGGCGGATCGTCGGGATGGC
>JAFGKN010000798.1 GCA_016928605.1 Planctomycetota bacterium
CCCCTCGGCCCGCCGACGGGCATCGATCCGGCGAAGCTCGAGGGCATCGTGATCGACGACCACCAGGCGGCGAAGAGCGGCTCCTGGACGGAGGGCACGGGCCTCGAGGGATACGTCGGGCACAACTATCTCTACGCGAGCGGCGGGAGCGACGCCTCGATCCGCTTCGAGTTCGAGGTGAAGGCGAGCGGAAAGCACGAGGTGCGCATCGCCTGCCGGCCGCACGAGAACCGCAGCACGAGCGTGCCCGTGGAGGTCCACTCCGCCGAGGGGGTTAAGTCGATGCGCGCCGACATGCACGCAGAGCCGCCGCTCGAGCACGGCTTCGTATCGCTCGGCGCCTTCGAGTTCCGCGCCGGCGAGAAAGGCGCTGTCGTCATCTCGGCGAAGGAGGCGAAGGGCTTCGTCCACGCCGATGCGGTCCAGGTGGTGCCGGTCGAGTGAGCCGGCGGATGGGGCCGCGGCCGCCGGCCGCGCGGTCTCACCGCTCTCGGCCGTCGAGATGGAGCCGCCGGCGATCGCGGCTTCCTGCGAACGCCGCACGTGGCCGGGGAGACGAAGGCCCGGCGGGCGCGGCGGCCCCGTGTGCCCTCTCGCCCGCCATCAGCTCGCCGAGCCCGCCTACGGCGCCTGATCCGGATCAGCAGCGCCGGAGGGGGCGCGCACAGGATCCCGGCCGCTCGCGAGCCATTCGCGGATGCGGGGCCCGATGAGCGGATCCTCGAGAAGGAAGCGGTAGTCCCGCGCCTCCCCGTGGCGGCGGTTGAAGGGGTGGAGCGAGCGGCCGTGCACGGAGTCGATCGGAGCCAGCGCGGGGGGATCCGCGCCGAGAACGACCAGGATGTTCCGGGGCTTGAGATCCCAGTGGCAGAAGCGATGCGCGTGCATCGTGCGGATGAGGCCGATCAGCGCCCGGGCGAGCCGGTCCAGCTCCTGCGGCGAAAGCGGCGCCTCGCGGTCCTGCAGCAGCTCGGCGAGCGACCGCGCGCCGGCCATCTCGAGGGTGATGATGAAGCTGCCCCGCACCCCGAGCGCGCCGAGCTGCGTCGCCGCGATGAGGATCTCCGGCTGGGCGATGCCCATCCTCCGCATCCTCTCGGAGCTGCGCCACTCCCGACAGGCGACGCTGCCGGTGATCAGCTCGCGGACGCTGAGGCGGCGATAGACGTAGCGCTTCATGTAGACCGCGCCCACGCCCTCCAGCTCGGTCCGGCGGATATCGCCCTCGCTGCGGGTTCCCACGATGTCGCCGCCGGTCCATCCGAACACGGTTCCTGGACGGTCGAGGCGATGCGACTCGATCGGTCCGTCCAGGCGGGCGAGGCGGCCGTGGATCACGAGCCGCTCACGCATCCTCGGCCTCGAGGAGCGCGTACGTCTGCGTGGAAAAGAGGCGCGAGATGGGGATGAAGCGGCGCGGGCGGAAGCCGTGCGCCGCGGCCAGCGCGGCCAGCTCGGCCCGCGACATCATCGCCTCTCCCCGCGGGCGCCCCATCCACCTCTGCCGGAAGCGCCGGCTGCGCCCTTTCAGCGAGCACGCGTCGGCGAAGGTGATGATCAACCAGCGACGCGAGACGCGGAGGAGCTCTCCCAGACACGCGTCGCGCTCGCTTTCCTGGCGCAGGTGGTGCATCAGGCGCACCGCCACGACGAGATCGAATATACTCCGCTCGAACGGGAGGTGGATGGCATCCGCCGCCACGAAGGCCACCTTGTCCGCCGAGCCGGCGAGGCGCGCGCGGCTCACCTCGAGCATCGCGAGGGAGAAGTCCGAGAAGACCAGCTCTCGCGAGCGCCCCAGGATGGTCTCGGCGAAGCGGCCGGCCCCGCACGCCGCGTTCAGGACGCGCAGCTCGCCGCCGGTGCCGGCGAGCAGCTTCGAGATGATCCTGTGCTCCCGGATGTTGTCCACCCGGCGCGCCAGGCTCCGCGCGTACTTGTCCCGGTAGGCCTTCGCGCCCCACTCCTGGCGGTAGCGCGACAGCGCAGGGTCCCTGCTCTTCTCCTCTTCCGGCACGAAATGCCTCCCGTCTCTTCCCGCAACAGGCACGCCTCCTCCGCATCGGGGGTCCTTCTTACCACCGCGCGCGGCGCGGCGCAAGAGCCGCGCAGGACCCCATGCCGCGTCCGGAGGCTCAGCGGCAGGAGACAGCGCGGCGATCGCTGCGGCTTCGAGAATCTCGCGGCCGCCCGCCGACGGGCGGAATTGCGGGCGGCCCTCCTTCGCTCGCTGCCTCGCCGTCAGGACCCGCAGGCCTGGTGCTCGGGGCAATCGAGTTCGTCCCAGGTCGGATCGGGCCCGCAGCCTGGGAAGGGGCGGGGGAGATCGCCGGCGGAGAGGAAGAGGTAGCCGAGGATGCGCACGGGATCGGCCAGATCGATCCCGCCCGAGTCGTCGGCGTCGGCCGCCTTGGCGCAGAGAGGCTCGGGACCGGCCAGGAAGAACGCTCGCAGGAGGAACAGCGCATCGGTGATGTCGATCCTCCGGTCCTGATCCACGTCGCCGCGCACGAAGGGGACGGGCGACTGGCACTCGTCGGGCCGGCCGTCGCCGTCGATGTCGAAGCTCGGAGGCGACGCGGGCGGACGGCCGTCGAGGACGGAGACGCCTACACCGCCGTTTCCCGTCACGACCACGTCGGGCCAGCCGTCGCCGTCGATGTCGCCGGAGGTGACTTGCGCCCACCGGGGATCCGACATCGAGAGGAGCAGGCCGGGCTCGTACACGGGCCCCCTGCGAAGCGCGCCGGCGGCGGCGCCAAAAAGGAGGCTTAGCCCGCACTGCTGGGGTCTCTGCTGCCACGCGACGATGATGTCATCGCGCCCATCGCGATCGAGATCGCCGACGCCCAGGGCTGGCTGCGCTCTCGAACGAACGAGCTGCCCTCCGGGCGACTCGACCCGCTCGAAGACCAGGGCGCCGAGCTGCCGCCAGACGACCACTGCGCGGCGCGGCGGGTCGCGAGGGCGACTGTCCTCCACGAGCGCGAAGTCCATCGCGCCATCGCCATCGAAGTCTCCCGCGGCTACCTGGCTGCTCATGGTGTAACCGCGCACGTCTCCTTCGAAGCTCGTCACGGGGAGGAAGCGTCCCCCTCCCTCGTTGCGCCAGATCTCCGTGCCGTGGAGGACATTGCGGATGATCACCAGATCGTCGAGCCCATCTCCCGTGAAGTCAGCCGCACCGAACAGGGAGCACCCATCGGGCAGGGGCTGCAGGTCTCCGGCGGCGAGGCCGGCCTCCCCTCGGTTGAGATACGTGCGCAGTCGCGTGCGCGAGCTCTCGACGAGGAGGAGGTCGAGGCTGCCATCCCCGTCGAAATCTCCGCGCAAGAGGTGGTGAGGGTAAGGGTCGATCTCGACGGCCTCGACCACCTCGAAGCCGCCTTCGGCGATGTCCGTGAGAACGACGATCCGCGCGTTGTCGCGGTAGTCCGTCACAACGGCGAGATCAACCCGTCCGTCGCCCGTGAAATCGCCCGCGACCGGGTGAGCGACCTCCGCCGTCAGCTCGAAGGTCCTGCTGCCTTCGAACGTCCCATCTCCCCGGCCGTGGATCTCCAGCGAGCCCAGGAGGAGGTCGACGGCTCCGTCGCCGTCGATGTCGCCGCACTCCAGCACCGAGCAGCTCTCGAGAATGCCGAAGTGAACGCGCTCCGACTCGCGGAACGCGAGGTGTCTCTCGTGCTGGAGGAAGATCCGCACGCCGCCCTCCCGCACGCCTCCGATGCTGTCGTTGCTGGCCGTCCAGCTGGTGACGTCCCCCCTCAGCAGCGCGATGTCGAGCCGCCCGTTCGCGTCGAAGTCGCCGGCCGCGATGGTCCCCAGCCGGGGCAGCCCGTCGATCCCGATGGGGGGCGGGGTCGGATCCGGGTTCGGGCCCGAAAGGTAGAGAAGCCTTTCCCTGCTCATGTCCCCGTCTCCCCCGTTGCGCCAGAGGTCGACTAAGGACAGCTCGCTCTGGCTGTCATCGGTGATGATGTCGGGGTCGCCGTCGCCGTCGAAATCGGCGATCACCACGGAGCCCGCCCCGAACAGGCGGCCGAGAACCTGGACCCGGGAAGAGAAGTCTCCCCCGCCCGAGTTGAGCCGCACCTCGAGGCGACCCTGGAGCCAGTCCCCCGTGACGTGCAGGGTCACGAGATCGGCAAGGCCGTCGCCGTCGAAGTCGCCCGCCTGGATCCACTGATCGCGCAGCGAGATCGGAGACCCGGCAAAGGGTCCCTGGAACATCCCGCCGCCCTGGTTGGTCAGGACGGCGTAGCGCGACGTCTCGCCCCCCTCGCCCGGTTCCAGCAGCAGGTCGAGATCGCCGTCGCCATCGATGTCGAGAGGGAGGAGAAACAGGAGGCTCTGCGCCTCGATGGGCGCGCGGCTCCTCAGCTCGAAGCTGCCGTCGCCCCTCCCCGCGTGGATGCGGATCTCACCGCGCGCGGAGATGGCGAGGTCGGGAAGGTCGTCCCCGTCGAAGTCGTCACAGGTCACGCGGTCGTAGATGGAATCGAGGGGAAGCTGCGTCACGGGCCGAGCCTGTCCCCGCGCGTCGAGAAGCCACGCGGCAAGAGCGATGTCCCCCGCGGTCCGGGTGCGCAGCTCGAGGCCGTCGAGGATGCCGTCGCCGTCGAGATCGACCCGCATCGACGCGGCCGGAAGCCAGCGCGGCGCCGCCAGCCGCGGCTCGGGGCGGATGTCGCACTCGTCGGGCACTCCGTTCGCGTTGCAGTCCTCGCTCCGCCCGCTCGCGATGTCCTCGGCGTCGAGGACCGAGTTCGCGTTGCAGTCCTCCGCAGGCCACTGGCAGTCGTCGGGCCGGCCATCGCCGTCGAGATCCCGGTGCGTCGCGGCGAGCTCGTGCACCATCGCCTTCAAGGCCGCGCCCCCTTCCGCGCTGCGCAGGACGATCACGTCCAGGAGGCCGTTTCCCTCGATGTCCGTCAGCATCGCCAGCCCTTCGCCTCTGATGCCCGGCTCCGGTACGCGAATCTCGGCGAACGTGTCGTCGCCGAGATTCTCGTGATAGCTGCATCCCCCTCCGGCCACGAAGGGGAGGACATAATCGACGTCGCCGTCGTTGTTCATGTCTGCCACCACGATGCTCCCCGTGGCGAGGACTTGCCGCGGAGCCCTCGGCCGGCCCTCCACGATCGGGACGGCGACGGGCGGGCTGCCTCCGACCAGGAAGTCGATCGCTCCATCCCCATCGAGATCGATGCCTGGGAGGGGGATGGGGAACGTCCCAGTCGACACCGGCGGACCGGGCCGGAGACGCCCGTCACCGCTGTTCAGGAGGACCAGGACGGAAGAATCATGTAGATAGAACGAGCTGCTGAGCAGCACATCGAGAACGCCGTCGCCGTCCAGATCTTCGAGGCTCATGCCGACCGGCTGATACGGGTATCCGAGATCGATGACGGCCGGCTCGCCGAACGCGCCATCCCCCAGGTTCTCGACGATCGCCAGCTGAGAATGGACCTGGCTCGTGATCACCAGGTCCAGGTCGCCGTCGTCGTCCATGTCCCCCGCGGCGACGCCGTCTGGAAGCGACGAGACGGCGATGGAAGCGCCGAGCTCGAACTCGAGGTCCCCGCGGTTCTCGAGGACCAGCACCCGGTCTTGCTTGATGTCGCAGACGAGGATGTCGAGATCGCCATCGGCGTCGATGTCCGCCGGCGCACACCCTTCGAGAAACCCTTCGAGGGGCAGGCAGCCGCGCGGCTGGAAGGCGCCTCCTCCGCTGTTCTCGATGAGGCAGATCCAGCGGCTCAACGGATCCAGCCACTCATAGCCCATGAGCACCACGTCGGGATCTCCGTCGCCGTCGAAATCCGCGACGACGTGGTCCCCCCGGACCGGCCCGATCTCCGAGACGGCGCCCTCGCGGAACACGGAGCGCAGAGCTCCCACGTCGCACTCGTCCGGCACGCCGTTCAGGTTGCAGTCGAGGCTCGTGCCCGCCAGGATGTCCCCGCGGTCCTCGACGCCGTTGCGGTTGCAGTCGGCCGCGGAGAGCTCCGCCGCGGCCCATACCCAGAGAGCGGTGAGCGCCCTCCCGATCCGCCGTCTCACATGCGCAGTCGCCATGGCTTCACCCCCAGTGAAAACCAGGAGAATGTCGAAATCCCTGCCACCGGAGATCGCTTCCAGGATAGACCTGGCGCGGACCGCCCTCCAGGAAAAACGAGGCGCCGCTCCACACGATCCGCGCTGCGGGGGACCGAGCGCCGCGCTCTCCCGCGCCGCTCCTCGCGGGAACGCCCGATCCCGCCCAGGGCCCCCCGCTCGCCGCCGGGCGCAATTGCGGGCGGCCCGGGCGGGCGCTACTCTCAGGCAGGTGTCCCGCTCCGACCGGCCGTCCCTCCGATCCCAGAGCCCTCTCGATCCATGACCTCGCCCCATCCACCACGACCCGCGCCCGCGGGAGATCGCGACGCGTCCGGCACGGCCCCAGCGCGCGGCGAGGAGCGAACCCCCGGCGCGGTCGGAGCGATCGCGAGGCGGCGCCTGGAGATCTCCGGGAGGGTCCAGGGCGTCGGTTTCCGCCCCTTCCTCTTCCGCCTGGCCTCGGCTCTCGAGCTCAAGGGATGC
>JAFGKN010000164.1 GCA_016928605.1 Planctomycetota bacterium
CGGGCGCGGCGGGCGCGCCGTCCGATCGACACCGGCTCTCGCCGCTTCACCGTTTCTTTTGGGTGTCTGCCGATGCGACATTTCTACAGCCTTACCGAGTTTGCGCCGGATCAGGTCGAGCATCTCCTCGAGAGGGCTCTCTACTTCAAGGAGAACCCGCACTCGGATGTCCTCCAGCGCAAGCAGATCGTTCTGCTCTTTCTCGATCCGTCCCTGCGCACGCGCTGCTCGTTCGAGGTCGCGATCCGGGAGCTGGGCGCGGGCGTCTCCACGCTGGAGTCCCAGATGCTCTTCAAGCTCGAGACGGATCTGGGGACGAGGATGGACCAGGACCGCGCCGAGCACGTCAAGGAGGCGACCGGCGTCCTGTCGCGATACTTCTCCGCGCTCGGACTGCGTTCCTTCGCGCGCGGCGAGAACCGGGAGGATGATCTCCTCGACACGACCTTCACGACGTTCATGTCGTACGCGAAGATCCCCGTCTTCAACATGGAGTCCGCGGTCTATCATCCCTGTCAGGCCCTCGCGGACCTTCTGACCATCAAGGAGCTCTTCGGCAGCGTCGCCGGGCGGAAGATCACGATCGCGTGGGCGTCGCATCCCCGCCCGCTGCCCATGGCGGTGCCCAACTCGATCCTCATCGCCAGCACGCTGATGGGCATGGATGTGACCCTCGCTCACCCGGAAGGCTTCGAGCTGCAGGAAGGGATCATGAAGGTGGCGAGGGAGTTCAGCGAGAAGTCCGGCGGCGGGCTGCGTGTCTCGACCGACCGCCGGGAAGCGGCTCAGGGCGCCGAGGTCGTCTACGCGAAGTCATGGGGCGCGCTTCTGCGGTACGAAGACCCGGAAGGCGAGCAGGCGCTCCGGGAGCGGCACCGCGACTGGATCGTCGACAAGGACCTGATGGATCTGACGCGCCGCGCGTACTTCATGCACTGTCTTCCGGTCCGGCGCAACGTGGTGGTCTCGGACCATGTGCTGGACAGCAAGCTCTCTGTCGTGCTCCGGGAGGCGGAGAACCGCCTCCACGCGCAGAAGGCCATCCTCGAGTGGCTCTACAGTTGAACGCGAGACCGATCGCGGCCTCGAGGTGCGCGACGGCGACAGTGAGGCGAGCCTTGAGAGCGCTTCTCACCGTTTTGCTGCTCCCGCTTCTGGCCGGGCCGGCGCAGGCCGATCCGTTGCTGGGCCAGGCGATTCCTTCGGATGCCTTCATCTACGGCCACTGGTGGAGCCGCCCGCGGACAGGCTTCGCGGACCTCTACCTGCGCCGCGTCCGCGAGGCGCTGAGGAGCTCCGGGTTCGTCGAGGGGTACATCGAAGAGCTGCGCGCCGATGTCGAGGAGAAGGACCGCGAGGACTTCGACGAGACGTCGCGGTGCTGGAAGCGGTATCTGGCCGCCGTCGACTGGTGGGAGGTGCTCTCGGAGGAGGTCGCCTTCGGAGCCGTGCTCGCCCCCGGCGAGAAGATCCAGTGGACATGGCTCTTCCGCACCGGCGTGCGCCGGAGGGACGAGGTCCTCGCCGGCCTCAGGCGCATCCTGTACGCACTCTGCGCGGGCTTCGAGGGCTACGAGATGCTGGTGGGCGACCGCAGCGGAGTCTCGACGTCCGTTCTCTACAGCGTCATCGAGCCCGACGAGCAGCTCTGCATCGGCGGGCACGGGGGGGTTGTCGCGGTCACGACGTCCGCGCATCTGCTGCGGCGGACCCTGCTCCTCCTCGAGGGAGAGGGGGGCGACTTCGGCTTCACGACCACCGATCGCTATCTCGACTCCCGCAAGGCCCTGCCCGACGAGGCCGAGCCGAGCGGCGAGAGGGAACCCACGGCGGGGTTCGAGCTCCTCTTCCAGCCGGCCGGGTCTCTGGGGCAGATCCCGGCGCTCCGTGGCCTCTCCCGATATCACGTCATGGCTCGCTTCGTGCCCGGGAGGATCCTGTGGAAGAGCCGGCTCGACATCGCCGCGGGCGCGGACGGCCTTCTCGCGCGGGTGTATCAGCGGCCGGGAAGCGTCGGCGATCTGCTCGGGAAGATCCCCGCCGATGTCTCGCGCTTCGAGGCCGCCGCCGGCGGGGATCCGGAGGCGATGTACGACTACGTCATGAGCTTTCTCGCCATGGCGACGGGCGGGCCAGCGCTGTCGAGCCTGGTGCAGACGCTGCAGGCGAGCGTCGGGCTGGATCTCGTCGATGGTCTCCTCCAGAATCTCACCGGGCGCCGCCTGGCTCTCTACTTCGCGCCCGCGCAGCCGCCGGCCGCGGACGGGGCGGAGATGCCGGCTTTCGAGGGAGGCGATGTCTACCTCCTCGAGCTGAGGGAGCGGGACGGCTCTCGAGAGCGGCTGGGGGAGGAGCTGGAGAAGGTCGCCCGGTTCCTCCGGACGCTGGGGCTACGCGTTGATCGGACGGAGTCGGCGGGCGGCGGCGTCCGCTACCGCGCCGCCACCGGAACGCTTCTGGGCCGCGAGCTGCTCTTCGGACTGGCGGCGCGCGATCTCTACGCGGCGAACTCCGCCGGCGCGCTCGATCGAGCTCTGGCCGCCGCCGCCGGGCAGGGCAAGACGCTGCTCGACAGTCCCGAGCTGTCCCGGGCCTGGTCGCATCCCCTTGACCACCTCGACCGCGTCTCCTACGGAAGCCTTCAAGGACGCCTGGAGACGGTCTCATCGGCGCTCCGCCTCCTCGGCGGGCTCGCCCGGTCTCTGCCGCGGGAGGGAGAGAGCGGCCTCCTTAGGCCGATCCTCGCGATCCTCCCCCGGCTGCGGCCTGCGGTCGGCGCCCTGGACTTCGCGGAGCGGGAGATCGGGTACTCGGCGAGGGAAGGCTCCTCCTTTCTCGGACGGTCGACCACGTACCTGCGCCGCATGGCGAGCTTCTGAGCGCGGCAGGCAGGCGATGTTCCCAGAAACGCGCCGAGCCGCCGCCGAGCGCTCGAGCCCTGGTTGCACGGAGAGCCTGGCGGGTTAGACTTCTGCGGTTGATGCCGGGTTTCGCGGATCTTCGTGCAGTTCTCCGTCCAGGTGATGGCAGACGCGTCGGCTGCCCGGGCGAGCGATTTCGACCCGCCAGCGGGGAGCGGAGCGCAGGCGACCGGGCGGAGTCGATCGTCGAGCATCCGCGGCGCATCTGGCGGGCGAGAGAGCCCGCCAGATGCGCAAGAATCGGTGAAATCCGGCATCTGGACATGCCAGGTCGTTGTCTTCCACTGCGGACGCCGAGCACCAGGTCGAGATGGCGCTTCAGGGCAGTTTTCAGAGCATCGATATCCCAGAGCTGTTCACGCTGCTGCTCCATCTACGCAAGACCGGCGTGCTCTCCCTGGTGAACGAGTCGAGGGAGCGGGGCTTCCTCTTCTGCGAGGGGAATCTCGTCTACGCCACGTCGAAGGACGAGTCGAAGCGCCTGGGGAGCTACCTCGTGCGCCTGGGCTTTCTGCCCCCAGCGGACCTCCAGATGTTCTTCGGCGAGGTCCGTTCCAAGGAGGAGTGCTTCGGCGAGAGGCTCGTCGCCAAAGGTCTCTTGAGTCCCCAGCAGCTCCGGACGGCGGTCAAGCTGCAGATCATCGACATCCTCAAGGATGTCTCCGCCTGGGAGAGGGGAGCCTTTCACTTCGACGAGACCGAGCTGCCCTTCGAGATTCCCTCGAGCGGCCTGATCTCCACGCAGTCCGTCATGCTCGACATCGCCAGGCAGACCGATGAGCGGCGCGAGGCGCTCGCGCACTTCCCCGATCCGAGGATCGTTTTCCGTCCCACCCGTCTCGCCTCGACCGCCGGTCTCACCGGAGAGCAGAAGGTCATCCTCGATCTCGTGGACGGAAGCCGGTCGGTGGAGCAGATCCTCTGTTGCTGCGCGGCCGGCGTCAAGAAGGCGTCGATCATCCTCGCCGAACTCCATCGCTCGGGCATCGTCGAGAAGCGGGGCATCCAGGTCCAACGGAGCTTCCGGTCCTACGTGCCGGATCTGTCCTCGCTCCCTATCTCCCCGAGTGTGCCGGCGACCCTCCTCTCGGTCTTCGTCTCGGAGGACGAGGAGGACCAGAAGAGGCGGCTCGTCAACGTGCTCTCCAAGGAGCCGCTTCTCGCGGCCAAGCTGCTCAAGACGCTGACTCTGAACAACCTCGACGCATGCCGCTCCGACATCAGCCTCGCCCGCATCGTCTCTCTGCTCGGTCTCTTCAACGTCCGGTGCAGCCTTCTCCCGGAGGTGGCTCGCGGCCTCTTCTTTCCCCAGAAGCAGTGGTTCTGGAAGGAGCTCTGGGAGCACAGCCAGTACTGCGCGCAGCTCGCGCGGGCCATCGCCCGCAAGACCGCGTATCCGTACCCGGAGGAGGCCGAGCTGGCCGGACTCCTGCACAACATGGGAGCGTTCCTCCTCCTCCATCACGAGCCGCGCCGGTACCTGAGAGTCATCGATGACTCCGTCCGGCTCCAGAGGGACCTGGAGGATCTCGAGCACGAGACGTACGGGATCACCCACTCGAAGCTGGGCTCGAAGTACGCCGAGAAGTGGAAGTTCTCAGGCATGCTCCAACTGGCCATCAAGAGCCATCACAACTTCGCTGACAGCTCGGGCAGCCAGCTCCTGCGCATCGTGAGCGCCGCCGACGCCATCGTGCAGGAGAGCGGCCTGCGGATCGGGTACCAGGGCCGGACGCCGCAGCAGGTCGACGAGCTCCTCGGCCGCCTGCGGGTGGCGCGGAGCGAGGCGGAGGATCTCTGCGCGAGGATCCGGCGGACCAGCGATGTCGGCTTCGCCGCGAAGGACGCGGAGACATCGCAAGAGGTCCTGGAGACGCTCTGACCGAGAGCGGCAGCCGCAACGGCATCGGCAGCCGCAGCCGTAGCCGCATGGGCATCGGCAGCCGCGGCGGCAACCGCGGCCGCAGCCGCGGCCGCAGCCGGAGCCGCAACGGCAACGGCCTTCGGAAGAAGGACTCACCACGGAGGCACGGAGGCACGGAGAAGATTACCTTCCTCGCCGTTTGCTCA
>JAFGKN010000165.1 GCA_016928605.1 Planctomycetota bacterium
GCGGGTATGTCGAAGGCGTCGCCGTGCCAGTGGAACGCGTCGAGGCGCTGCGGGAAGCCGCGGAACAGTCCGGTGCAGCTCGCCTCCGCGACCAGCTCGACGGGGAACCATCCGATCTCGCGGTGGCGGTTGCGGGCGACCCTTGCGCCGAGCGCATCGGCGACGAGCTGCGCGCCGAGGCAGATGCCGAGGACGGTCTTCCCCTCGGCGATCATCTCGGCGATGCAGCGCTTCTCGGCTCTCAGCCAGGGGTGCCTCTCCTCGTCCTGTACGCTCATGGGGCCGCCGGTCACGACTATCCAGTCCACCTCGCGCGGCGCGGGGAGCGGGTCCCCTGCGTGGAGGCGCGTGCGGGAGATCTCGTGCCCTCGGCTGCGCGCCCACTCCTCGATGGTGCCGAGGCCCTCGAACGGAACGTGCTGCAGGTGGTGTATGCGCATCTCGTCCTCGCAGATCTGCCGGCCGCCGTACGGCCTTCGCCGCTGGCGCCCCCGCGCCGAGCGGCAGGTGTGCTGGGTATTCTACCGCAGCTCGCCTTCTCCATGCTCCGTGGTTGGCACGCACCCGTCGGGGATCCGAAAAAGCTCTTGCTAGCGATCTCTCGCCGCGTATGTTGCTGAGATCGGCTGTGGCGTCTTCCTCCGCGGCATTGCGGGACAACGCAGGCTCTCGATGCCGCAGGCGCGAGGCGCTCCCCACGGACCATCTGGAGAAAGCGAGGAACCATCATGCTCGGAGCGAACCATCCGGCCGCGGGCGGACATCCGCGATCGTCCTGGCGCCGTCCGCGCCTCTTCGTCGTCGCCGGCCTGATCCTCTCGATCGCGGCGGGCGCGCTGCGCGCGGACTTCCTCGAGAGCCTCGCCGGGCCCAAGGAGGGCCGCAGCCGGCGGGCGACCTCGTCGCACCGCATCGGCCCCGACGGCAAGTACGACCCCCAGGGAGAGCTGGATCCGAACAGCAACTGGGACAACAAGAACGTCCCGCCCGGCGAGACCAAGGTGCTCATGGAAGAGGACGGACCGGGCGTCATCACGCACATCTGGATGACGTTCCTGTCGCCCGAGCCGCATCCTTGGGCCAAGAGCGGATCGGCCGATCACCAGGAGATGCTGCTCCGGATCTACTACGACGGCGGCGAGAGGCCGGGCGTGGAGGCTCCGGTGGGCGACTTCTTCGCGAACAGCTTCGGCAAGCGCAGCGAGGTGATCAGCCTGCCGGTGATCGTCGAGGATGCCGACTCCTACAACTGCTTCTGGCACATGCCGTTTCGCAAGTCGGTGCGCGTCGAGGTCGTCAACGAGAGCGAGAAGAACATCAGCCTCCTCTACTACAACATCGACTGGATCGAGAAGGAGTCGCTTCCCGGGGACACGCCGTACTTCTACGCGCAGTATCGCCAGGAGTATCCGGCCGAGAAGGGGAAGGACTACCTGATCCTCGAGACGGAGGGCAAGGGGCATTACGTGGGCACCGTGCTCAGCGTCCGCACCCGCAGTCCCTCCTGGTTCGGCGAGGGCGATGAGAAGATCTACATCGACGGCGAGGAGAAAGCGTCGATCTGGGGCACGGGGACGGAGGACTACTTCCTCTCCGCGTGGGGCCTCAAGACCACCAGCACGCCGTACTTCGGCACGCCGTACTTCGACCAGTGGGGAATCGTCGGCGGCCACACGAGCGCCTATCGCTGGCACATCCAGGATCCGATCGTCTTCTCGAGGGGCATCAAGGTCACGATCGAGCACTTCGGCTGGATCTCGCCGGACGAGAATCCGGAGTACAAGACCCACAGCTGGAACGAGCGCGAGGACGACTACTCGAGCGTCGCGTTCTGGTACCAGATCGGTAGGCCGACCTTCTCGGCTCGAGCCCCCCACGCGCGGGAGCGAAAGCTGCCGAACCTCGACACGAGCTTCCGGGCGGCGGCGCTGGTGAAGGAGTCGAATCACGGCCCGGGGGAGGCGGTGGTGCAGAAGCTCTTCGACTATCCCGAGGGGCAGATCCTCTACCGGCCGGAAGCGGCGGAGGACGCCTGGATCGAGATCCCGCTCGAGGTGAAGGAGAAGGAGCCGCTGCGTCTCCTCCTCAACATGACGCGGTCGTACGACTACGGCCAGTACCGCGCGCTGCTCGACGGAGTGGAGATCGCCGCGCAGCTCGACTTCTACCACGCGGAGACCCAGAACTGGGAGTACCACCTGCTCGATTTCTGGCCCGATCCCGGTCGGCACACGCTGCGCCTCGAGTGCACCGGGAAGAATCCGGCCTCGCAGGGCCACTGGCTGGGGATCGAGTCGGTGCGGCTCCGCGAGCGCAGGCCGAGGGTGAAGGAGTGGGCTCACGACAAGGACAAGGACTGGAAGGAGAAGCCGACTCTGTACGATTGACCTCCCTGGAAAAAGAGCGCGCCGGCGTCCCGGAGGGTTTACAATCTTTCTGAATGCGCCGGGCCGGCGCCAGACACCCCTGCAGGGGGAGGGAGACCCGATACTTGAGAGGAGCTTCAGCCATGAGAGCGTGCTGGAAGATCTTTCCGTGCGTGCTGCTGTTGAGCTCGGTTGCCGTCGCCTACGATGTCAGCTTCGAGCAGAGCGAATGCCTGCCGTGGGACGCCGATGCGAAGGACGTCATCGAGGTGACCGTCGAGGGTTGCGATCTCCACATCGAGCACCTCTACGTGGTCATCAACTGCTGCCTCGAGTACGCGCCGGAGGTCGAGGTGGACGGCTCGACGATCCGCGTCACTGAGGTCGACGTGGGCCCGCCGTGCGATTGCATCTGCCCCGTCGACCTGGAGATCGTCGTGCGCGGTCTCGAGCCCGGCCAGTACAGGCTCTACTTCAACGCCTTCCTGCATGGAGAACCTCTCTCCTACGACGTGGAGATCCCGCCGTGCGACGATTTCTGGCTCTACGGGAGCGAGGTCTGGTCGCAGATGGGAATCGAGGACGTCGCCATGCCGATCCACGCCAGCAATCCTCGCCCGGTGCAAGCCTTCTCCTTCGGCACGAGATTTCCTGTCGAGCACTGCCGGGTGACGGCGCTCGATCTGAGCGGAACGGTCACCGAGAAGCTCGGGCCCGAGTTCGTGTACTTCGATGTCTATGACCCTTCCACCGGTCCCGGCGTCGCGGACCACGGCTGGGCGGTCTGCCGGATCGTCTTCGACCGGGTCCTCGATCCACCTGTGATCGGCCCCCCGATCATCGATCCGCCGATCGCGGATGCCAAGGCGATGCCTCCCGGAACCGGGCA
>JAFGKN010000166.1 GCA_016928605.1 Planctomycetota bacterium
CCCCGTGGGCCGCGGCGCGGCGGTCGTGGTCCGACGGATCCGCGAGGTGGCGGTCGTGCCGCGCCGCATCGAGGTCGCGCTCTGCTGGAGGAAGCTCTCGATGAGCGAGACCAGCTCCATGACCTCGGCCTCCTCGACCTCGATGATGTGGACGATGCGCTCCGGCCGGTCGATCTCCACGTCGATGATCGCCAGCAGCTTCTGGATGTAGTCGATCAGGCTGAACTTGGCCGTCACGATCATCATCATCGTGTCCGGGATCTCGACGGCGCTGAACGCCCTGCCGCGGGCGCCCGGCACGCCGGGGCGCGGCGCCGCGGTGGCTCCCGACGAGATGAGGCTGTTGAGGGCGCTGATCGCGTCGGTGGGCACGCGGTACTTCAAGGTGAAGAGCATCGTCACGATCTCGTCGTCGGGCACGCCCTCGATCTCGCTCCGGATCGTCCCGGGGACCTCGGTGGCGCGGTTCTCCACCACCTTGAGGAGCCGGCTGGGCTTGGGCTCCTCGGCGCCGGGGATGCTCGTCTGGAGGGACTCCACCACGAGGACGTCCTTGCCGTTCGGCAGCGTCTCCTGGCGCACCAGCCACCGGTTGACCTGCAGGATCGCCTTCACCATCTCACCGTCGGCATCGCGGATCGGAGCGGCGATCGTGATGGGGTTCGAGAGGGTGTTCGGCTGGGCATCGACGAGGACGGGAAGGCCCGTGTAGTCGGCGAGAAAGCTGATGAACTCGGAGACCGGGATCTCGCCGTCCATGATGTCGACACGCTTGCCCTGGAAGGCTGGCGACTGCGGGAGGAACCTCTGGCGAGCGGCCTCCTCGTCCGTTTCCGCGGGGGCGACTTCGCCTGCAGGAGGCGCCTCGTCCGTTTCCGCGGGGGCGGCCTCGCCTCCCGCAGGCGCCTCGGCCGGCGCGGCGGGGGCGGGCGAAGTCTCCGGGGCGGGAGGCTCCGCTCCTTCCTCGCCGGCCGCCGGGGGTGGGGTCCCCAGGCCGCCGTCGAGCTCCTCGAGAGCTTCTTCCTCGGGGCCCGCCGCCGGGAGCTCGTCATCCCCCTCCTCCAGGGCGGCTGCACCGGCTTCATCCGCAGGCTCCACAGCCCCGGGCCCGCCGCGGGCGGGGGGCGCTCGCCCTGGCAGCGGCTCCTCCGCCGCCGCGAGCTGAAGGACCTTGAGATCCTCGCCCTCCTCGACCGCCGGCGGCGCGGCCGTCGCCGGCGTGGCCTCGCGCCAGTAGCCTCCCCCGACGCCTTGCTCGGCAGGGGCGGGGGGCGCGAGGAGACAGGTGGCAAGCGAGATCACGGCCCACGAGAGCGGGGCAGATCGCGGGAGATTCATGGCTCGTTTCTCGGAAGTTGGCTGGTGGAAGCTCGCCGAAGCGCGGCCGCTGAGCGGGTGCCTGGACGAGACCTGGAGCGCGCTCCGTCGCCTGGAGGGCGACTGCCGGCTCCGGGGCGCTCGGGGTCGCGGCGGGAGTCCGCAGCTCTCCCGGCGGGAGCGACTCCCCGGCGAGACGCCGCTCGTCCCCCGCGGGCCCGACTCTCCCTCCGGAGCGTCGTCTTCCTCGTACGTCCGCAAGAGCTGTGCCATCGTTTGGACCCTCGGCGGCTCACTTTTCAAAGCCTTTTCTCCGCAAAACTTCCAGCTTCCGGACCGCCGGGTCCGGACGGGCCGGGAAAGCGCGCACCTCCGCCGCGATCCGCTGCAGTGTTTCCTGATCAAACACCCACGGCGGAGCAGCCTGCCCGCCCGTGATCTAATTCTCGGTCGCCCAGGGAGATGGCTTTAGAGGAGACCGGGGACGCGGTCCCCCGCGCGCGGGGCGACGGGGCGGGCCGAGGCTTCAGGGGGCGATGAGAATCCGCCGCTCGGTGGGCACGGGCGGCGCGCTCTGCGCCAGCGGGGCCACGAGGATCACCTCGCGTCCGCCGGGGAGCGTCTTGCGGGTGACGATCCAGCCGCGGGACGCGAGCAGCGCCTCGATGACCTCGTCGTCGACGTCCCGGATCCGGACCGCGACCGGGATCGCGGCGGCGGCCGGGTCCTCGGGTCCTCCCTCCAGCAGGACGGGCCGGCCGCTGTAGCCGGCGAGGAAGGCGAGGCACTCTCCGAGCGGCACCTCGCCCGGCTCGAGGTCGATCGAGACGCCGCGCAGCTCGGCGGAGGCCGGCTGGAAGGCGCGGCTCGCGGATGCGGGCTGCTCGGCAGGAGTCTCCGCGCCGGCGGCGGGCTTCGCGTCCCCGCCGGGCTCCGGCTGAGGCGGCGCTTCCGCGCCGGCGGCGGGCTTCGCGTCCCCGCCCTCCTTCTGCGTCCACTCCTCGGGAGGAGTCCGGTGCGGCTTGTCGAGATCGACGAGGATCCTCTCGATCTTCGCCGCGAGAGCGTCGTCGGCCCGGTAGATGATCACGTTGCCCCACGACCCCGCGGCGAAGCTCGAAGCCTGCCGCTCGGCCTCGCTCAGCCTCTCCTCGAGCGGCCGGAGGAGGCGCTCCGCCCTCCAGTTGAGCACCTTGTAGGTGTGGAGGCCGGGGAGCGGCACGTCGAGGGGCGCGAGCTTGCACGCGGCGTCGAGGATCTCCTCGAGCCCCCTGCGCGAGGGGCCCCACAGGAAGATCTTGCCGAGGCGGGCCACCGGTACCGACACGTAGCGCTGGCGGGTCGGCGCGAGGTTCTCGTTGCGCCGCTCCACCTCCTCTGCCACGAGCCGCTCGGCCTCGGCGAAGATCCTCTTCCCCACCTTGAGAACGGCGCGGTAGCGCACCGGAGGCGGCTGCCAGTCCGCCCGCGAGGCCGCCACCACCATCTTCCCCTCCTCGGGGTGGTCCCAGATGAACAGGAAGATCGAGTGCGCCGCCAGGATGACCCTGAGCTCGCCGAGGCTCACGTGGCGGCGGGCCAGGCGCAGCGGTATCTCCACCGGCGTGTCGTTGAGCTCTTTCGTCTCCACGCGCACAGGAAGGCCGGTGAGCCGTCCGGCCAGCCGCAGGATGCGGGGCGCCCGGTGGATCCCGAAGTCGGGGAGCACGACCTTCTCCGGAAGCTGATGGGCGTCTCGTACCCCTCGGGACTCCTCCTCGGCGGGAGGATGCTGCTCCGGCGCGCGCGCGGGAGATCCCGCGGCTCGCGGCGCGGCCGCATCCTCCGCCAGGCCAGCGCCTCGCACCAGGGCGGCGGCGAGGACGAGCCCCGCTATCGCACGTCGGAATCTCGCGTCAGGCATGGCTCAGGGCCTCCCTCGGCCGCTGCGGATCTCGAGATCACAGCTCGTAGCTCTTCAGCTTGGAGTAGAGAGTGCAGCGCTCTATGCCGAGGATCTCTGCGGCTTTCTTCTTGTTGCCTCGCGTGTGCTGCAGGACCTTCAGGACGTGTCTCTTCTCGAGCTCCTGAAGAGAGATCGGCTCCCACTTCTCGCCGGCTGAACCGCGGGCCGGCGCAGGGAGGACAAGGTCTGCCGGCTTGATCTCCTCTCCCCGGCCCAGGACGGTGGCGCTCTCGATCACGTTGCGGAGCTGGCGGACATTCCCCGGCCACTCGTACTCCAGCAGCTTTTTCGCCGCGCTCCGGCTCAGCTTCTTCGGCCGTCCTCCTGCGCAGGCGCGGGCGAGGAAGTGCTCGGCTAGCGGCGGGATGTCCTCGGCTCGCTCCCGCAGCGGCGGGATCGAGACCTGCAGCACGCTGAGCCGGTAGAAGAGATCCTCGCGGAACTTCCCCTCCCCGACGGCCTCCAGCAGGTCCCTGTTGGTCGCCGCGATGATGCGGACGTCGACGCTCACCGTCTCCGTGCCGCCGACGCGTTCCAGGCTCCGCTCCTCCAGCAGTCGGAGGAGCTTCGCCTGGCAGGCGAGGCTCAGCTCGCTGACCTCGTCGAGGAAGATCGTGCCGGTGTCGGCCAGCTCGAAGCGCCCCTTCTTGCGCTTCACGGCGCCGGTGAAGGCCCCGCGCTCGTGCCCGAACAGCTCGCTCTCCACGAGGCTCTCCGGGAGCGCTGCGCAGTTGAGCGCGACGAACGGCCTGCCCCGGCGCGGGCTGCCGTAGTGGATGGCCGTCGCGACGATCTCCTTCCCCGTGCCCGTCTCGCCCTGGATCAGCACGGTCATCGACGTCGGCGCCGCCCTCTGGATGAAGTCGAGCACCTCGAGCATCGCCGGAGACTGCCCGATGATCCGGTGCGACTCGGTCAGCGATCGGAGCAGGTTGCGGTTCTCCTCCGCCAGCCGGCCCTGCTCCTCGAGCTTCTGGAGAACTCCTGCGAGCGGCTCGCCGGCGGCGCGGAGGAACTGCAGGGCGTCTTCGTCGAGCGGCGGCTTCTCCCCGCGGCGGTCGACGTAGACGACGCCGCCGAGCCTACCCTCCACGAGGATCGGAAGCGCCATCGCCGAGCGGATGTCCGCGCGGACGATGCTCTCCTGGCCGCGGAAGCGGTCGTCGCTGGCAGCGGCCGCGGAGAGGACCGCCTGCCCTTCCGCCGCGGCGCTCTCCACCACCGAGAGACTGGCCTCGACGGCCTCGCTCCCCTCGCCCCGCGTGCGGGCCTTCGCCACCCAGCCCCCCTCCTCGGGCACGAGGAAGCACGCCTGGCTGGCGTCGAGCGCCTTCTCCAGCTCCGCGAGGAACTCCCTCAGGAGCTGCGGCATCGATCGAGTCTCGACGATGCGGCGCGAGAGGTCGGCGATGCTCTCCATGCGGGCCAGGGCGCGCCGGAGGACGTCGGTCCGGGCCGCGGGCGGCTCGTCCTCTCCCTCCGCCAGCCGGGCTCCGAGAGCCGCGCCGCGGGCCGAGACCGACTTGATGATGGTGGATGCGGCGCCTGCGCTGTCCACCGCGGGAGCGTCATCCTCGAAGCGGATCTCGGTGTCTCCGATCCGGATGACGTCGCCGTCGCGCAGCCAGTACTCGTCGATCGGCTCGTCGTTGATGAAGGTGCGGTTGCGGCTCGCCAGGTCGACCAGCCGGAATCCACCGCTCGAGGGATCGATGCGGCAGTGCCGCCGGGAGACGGCGCCGTCGGCGAGGGAGACGTCGGCTTCCGGATCCCGGCCGAGGATCAAGGGCCTCAGCTCCGTCCGGTCGCCCGCCGGCAGCTCGTACTCGCTTCCGATGTCCGGTCCCTCGACCACCGTCAGCCGTGCCATGGGACCTCCTCGACGCGCTGCCCGCTCAGGACGCCCGAGATCACGATCCTCTCCAGATGTACGCTGAAGGGCCGTCCCGACGAGAGCGTGCGGAGGACGAGGATGCCGGAGTTCCAGTCGCGGCCTGCGATCTGCCGTCTCTGCTCGAAGAGGATCCTGGACTCCGCTTTTCGCTCATCGCTCTTCTTGCTCACCCAGAAGTGGACGAGCGTGCTTCCCGCCTCGGCGGAGAAGGAGACGAAGACGTCATAGGGCGGCGGCAGGCGCGGCATCCGAACAGGGGCTGGAACGATCTCCACCTCCTCGTTGTTGCGCCGCGCTCCGAGGAAGCGGTCATCCTCCTCGGAAGGACGCAGGCAGAGCCGGAGCTCGCGGCGTATGTTGCCGTCCGGGTGGACGACGTAGATGCCGAGGTCGAAGAGGCCGCGGTGGGCCCCCACGCAGACGCTGATCTCGTCGATCCGCTCGAACTCGAATCTGCAGGCGAAGTGCGGGGCGTAGTTCTCCCAGTGGAGCCCCCCGCCGGCGATGTGCGGCGCCGCGACGCCCGCGCCCGCCGCCGGGGGGACGATGAGCGCCTCGGCGAGGATGTCCGCGACGCCGCTCGGCGGCTGCGTGAAGTCGAGATCGAGGACATCGCCCCCGCCGCCGCGGGCCACGTACCAGCTCTCCAGGCGCGCGACCGCCTCCGGCGGAGCCCGCGGCTGGAGCTGCGAGGCGGCCCAGACGGCCAGCAGGGCAGCGCCGAGGCCGGCGGCCGCCAGCGCCCAGGGCCAGCGCCGCCGCGGACGCAGAGGGGGAGCGGCCTCGGAGGGGCCGAAGCGACCCCGCCGGGCATCCGCGTGGATGGGACAGCGATCTTCGAGCAGGCAGTCGAGGTCGTCGATCAGCTCGTCGTAGCTCTGGTAGCGATCCTCGGGCTCGATCGCCATCATTCGGCCGATGACGCTCGTGACCGCGGGCGGGAGCTTCTCCCGCAGGCGATGGGGAGCCTGGGGCGCCTCCTGCACATGGGCCACGATCGCCGCGATCTGCGTCTTGCCCGCGAACGGAGGCCGGCCGGTGATGAGGTGGTAGAAGGTCGTGCCCAGCGAGTAGATGTCCGATCTCTGGTCCACGGGCTGGCC
>JAFGKN010000799.1 GCA_016928605.1 Planctomycetota bacterium
CACCTCGCGCTCGCGGACCACATCTCGTTCAACTCCTTCGGGCAGTGGCAGCGGTTCCGCCCGCGGGTCGAGGGGTCCGAGCGCGCGATCGCCTGCGGGCTGCGCATCAATCCGGAGCATTCCGAGGTCATGGTCCAGAAGTACAACCCCTGCACCCGCGCCTCGCGCCTCGGCATCACGCGCAGCGAGTTCCGCGATGATCTGCTCGACGGCATCTCCGGCTTCCTCTTCCACACCCTCTGCGAGCTGAACTCCGATGCCCTCGAGCGCACGCTGCGGGTCGTCGAGGAGAGGTTCGGCTCCGCTCTGGCGCGGATGGAGTGGGTGAACTTCGGCGGCGGGCACCACATCACGCGCCGCGACTACGACCGCGACCTCCTCGTGCGGCTGGTGCGCGAGTTCCGCGACCGGTGGGGCGTGGAAGTGATCCTCGAGCCGGGCGAGGCCGTGGCGCTCGACGCCGGTGCGCTGCTCGCATCGGTCCTCGATGTCGTCCACAACGAGGTCGATATCGCCATCCTCGACACCTCCGCCGCCGCCCACATGCCGGACGTGCTCGAGATGCCGTACCGTCCCCGCATCGCGGGAGCCGGCAAGCCCGGCGAGCTCGAGTACACCTACCGCCTGGGCGGCCTCACCTGCCTCGCAGGGGACGTGATCGGCGACTACTCCTTCGCCGCGCCCCTGGAGGTGGGGAGCCGGCTCCTCTTCCTCGACATGGCGCACTACACGATGGTGAAGACGAGCACGTTCAACGGCGTCCGCCTCCCATCCATCGCGAGGGTGGATGCCGGCACGGGCGAGCCTCGCATCGTGAAGCGCTTCGGCTACGAGGACTACAGGGGGCGGCTCTCCTGAGCGCGGCAGGTCTGGAGCATCAGACGAGCCCCGGGACGCACCGCGGCGGACCGCGGCCCGGCTTCTCCGCAGTGCCTACCGCGCGCTCTCCGCGATCCAGCGGGTGATGTTCTCCCTCTCGAGAGCCTCCATGCGCAGGCGCTTGCGGAGGAAGTGCGCGTACGTCTCCTCCTCGCCCTCGGTCCACGCGGAGGCCTCCGCGTAGTCGCCGCAGTAGGGGACGAGGAGGTCGATCCAGCAGGCGATCTTGTCCAGCTCCTCCCTCGTCAGCTCGACACTCCCGTGGCCGCTCTCGAGCAGAGGCAGGATGCCGCTGCGGGCGGCGCCGGAGTCGTACGGAGGCAGCATCGGCGGGGCGGACTGGGCGCTGATCCAGTGGACGAGGCGGTTGGGCCGGCCGCTCAGCGGCTCGCCCGCCGCCTGCGTGAGGGCGAGATAGGCATCGCTCCAGCGCCGGCCCGAGTGAGGCTCCGGCGTCTCCTCTCCGAGCAGGCTGAAGGCCGGCCTCTCCTCCCCCGCGAGACCGCCGGCGGCATCGCCCGCGCGCGGCGGTCCGGCGTCGAGCCGCCGGGAGCGATCGCGGTGGCAGCGGATGCAGTGGCGGTCGAGGATGGGCTGGATCTCCCGGCGAAAGCTGAAGCCCCGCGGCGGTCCGTGGAACGGCTCCAGATCCTGCGGGCCGCGGCGCATGGCCAGCGTGGCCCGGCTGGAGGCCGCGGCGGCGTCGCTCTTGGCCTCGTGGCAGCCCACGCAGGAGAAGTGCTCGCCCGGCTGGAGCGTGGACCAGCTGCGCATCGTCTGCGCCATGTGTCCGCTTGCGTCGATGGCCTGGAAGTAGACGGGAGTGCGCGCGGGGACGCGGAAGCAGGCCGATCCATCCTCTAGCACGGTCGCATCTCCGAGCACGACCTTGACGTCCCACGAGCCGTTGCCGATCGCGATCGGGGTGCAGATCAGCGCGCTGCCGGCCGGTCCGTGGTTGCGGTTGCTCCGGATGCCCGCCGGCCGGTGGCGGAGAGCCACCACGCGGATCTTGCGGATCGAGCCGCGAGGCACGCCTGCGAGCCCGGGACCCGCGTGGATGTCCTGAACGTAGAAGACGCCGGTCTCCTGCCGGTAGTCGACGCGGCTGGGCATCAGCGGCGGCACCGGGCGCGGCGCGATCGGGATCGGCTGGTTCGACGAGATCCGAGGGTCGGCCGCCAGCAGCTCCCGCCGGCCGTCGATGGTCGTGAAGTAGACCGCGAAGACCACCGGCTGGCGAGCCCATCCGTACGGGTCGTAGGTCACCAGGTACTCGGTCTCGCTGATGGGGTACGGATACTGGAAGAGCTCGCCGCTCTGGCCGTAGGCGTCGATCCGCACCGCGGGCGTCTCTCGCACCGGGGCGATCTCCTCGACGCCCTCGTTCTCCTGCCTTCCCTTCGCGGGGTCGATGATCGCGATCTTGCCGGTCTGCCGGCTGTGATGGCCCGTCAGGATCGCGACGGCCTTGTGGCTTCCAGGGATGCCGCGCGCGTGCAGGATGGTCGTCGGAAACCAGGAGTTGTTGCCGTAGAACTCGGTCTGGCCCGTGCCGTCCGGGTTCATCTGGAAGAGCGGCTGCGGGTAGACCTGGCCCCGGTCGACGTACTCCCAGCGGGTGTAGATGACCCGGCCGTCCGACATCACCGTGGGGAAGTTCGTGTGAACCTGGTCGAAGGTCAGCCGGCGCAGGAAGCCGCCCTGCCGGTCGCAGGTGTACAGGTTGCTCACCTCGGTCCACCAGCAGTCCACGGTCTGCACGCAGCGCGTCGAGTTGAAGATGATGTCCCCGCTGGGGAGATAGGCGCCCTCGTAGTCCGCGTAGCCGAGCCCGCTGGTGATCTGGCGGATCTCGCGCGTCTCGAGGTCCATCTCGTAGAGGTGATAATCGTCACCTCGGTCCGACTTCTTCCACGAGAAGAGCGCGCGCCGCCCGTCGTGGGAGACGTCGGGATCGCGGATCACGCCGTGCGGGTCGTCGATGAGCGTCTCCACGCCCCCGCGCGGCCCCTCCAGGTGCAGGATGCAGAGGCTCGCGCCGGGGTGGAAGTGCCGCTCGTTCTGGGCGTCGGACTGCGCCTCGGTGTAGGCGTAGTGCGAGCCTCCCATGTTGTGATGGCGGGTGAAGAGGACCTGCCGGCAGCGGAGGAGCAGCGGCCGCAGCCGGATCTCCCTCCTCCGCTCGCAGGCCTCCGCGTGGAGATCGAGCCAGCGACGGTCGGAGGGAGGAGCTCCGCTGGAGACGAGAGCCTCGAGCCTCTCGGCCAGGTCCGATCCGGCCGGCCCGAGCTCGCCGAGCGCCTTGCGGATCATGTCCCGCTCGATCTCCGCCGCCTCGGCCCGCCCGAACCAGCGCTCGAAGTCGAGCCCGCCGTCCTGCAGGGCCCAGTCCCACTCGACGGGAAACCGCTCCTCGATGCGGGCGGCCGCCTGGCGCTGCGCCTCGCGGGATGGCGGCCGGCCCGCTGACGCACTCCAGAGCGCACCGCGCTCGGCGTGGAGCGCCTCCGCCCAGCTCGAGCCGGGCTCGCCTCCACCCGCCGCCGCCGCGCCGAGCAGCACAGCCAGCAGGATGACGAGGCACCAGGGCCGGCGAGGAGGTCTTGATCGCCGCGCCGCAGCGAGGGAGGCCGGGGGCGAGGTGCGGG
>JAFGKN010000167.1 GCA_016928605.1 Planctomycetota bacterium
CGCCCAGGATACCACTCCGCCGGAGATCTCCGTCTTCGTGCCGGATGTCGGAGCCACCGTGCGCAGCCTGCAGTGGGTCTCGCTGACGTTCAGCGAGGCTGTGGCCGGCGTCGACGCGGGCGATCTGCTGCTGGATGGCCAGCCGGCCACGAGGGTGACTGGAGCGGGGCGAGGGCCCTATGTCTTCAGCTTCGAGGCTGCGACCGGCCAGATCGTACGCATGTCGTGGAAGGAAGGCCACGGGATCACCGATCTGGCCAGTCCGCCCAACGCCTTTGGCGGTGGGACGTGGGCTTACCGCATCGATCCTGCTCTGCCGCCCTCCCGCCTTTCCCTGAGCGAGATCCTTGCCGACAACCCGGGCGGGCTGGAAGACGCGGACGGGGACTCTCCGGACTGGATCGAAATCCGCAACGATGGAAGCGACTGGGTGAACCTCGAGGGGTGGGCTCTCACGGACAGCAAGGCGGATCCGGGCCGCTGGGTATTCCCCTCGCTCCTTCTCGAGCCCGGCGGCTTCCTGGTCGTCTTCGCCTCGGGGAAGGATCGCCGGCCGGAAGGCGGAGGCGAGCTTCACACCAATTTCAAGCTCGATCTCGGCGGAGAGTATCTCGCCTTGACCGCTCTGGAGACCGCGGATCCTGACAGCCCCCGCCGGGAGGTGAGCGCCTTCGCCCCGGCCTATCCGGAGCAGAGGAGCGGATACTCCTTCGGCATCGACGACACGGACTCGCTGCGGTACTTCGCGGTCCCCACCCCCGGCGGCCCCAATGGAACCGGCTCCGTCGGCTTTGTCGAGGACACACACTTCACGGTCGACCGCGGCTTCTTCGAGGACCCCTTCGAGGTCGAGATCGCGACGGATACGCCGGGGGCGGAGATCCGCTTCACGGTGGATGGCAGCCGCCCCACGGCGACGACCGGCTCCATCTACGACGGGGCCATCGCCGTCTCGCGCACGACGACGCTGCGGGCCGCCGCTTTCCGGTCCGGTCTGATACCGACGAACGTCGACACGCAGACCTACGTGTTTCTCGACGATGTGATCGTCCAGACCGGCGCGGGTTTCCCCTCCACGTGGGGATCGGTGCCCGCCGATTACCGTGTGGATCCCGACGTGGTGAGCAGCGCCCTCTACCGCGACACGATCCGGGACGACCTCCTCTCCATTCCGACCCTGTCGATCGTGATGAGCATCGCCGATCTGTTCGGCCCGTCCGGGATCTACTCCAATCCGACGGCGCGGGGAAGCGCTTGGGAGCGGCCGGCGTCCGCCGAGCTGATCCATCCAGACGGACGGGAGGGCTTCCAGATCGACGCCGGCGCCCAGATCTTCGGGGGGGCCAGCCGCACGCCGACCAACACCGGCAAGCACTCCATCCGGCTCGTCTTCAAGGGGATCTACGGAGCTGCCCAGCTCGATTACAGGCTGTTCGAAGACTCCGACGTCGAAGCGTTCGACACGATCATGCTGCGCGGCGGCTACAACTACAAGTGGACCCACAGCAGCACCGATCAGCAGACCCGCGCCCAGTACGCCCGCGACGAGTTCGCGCGGCAGTGCCTGAAGGACATGGGGCAGCCGTGTTCGCATGGATTCTACGTCCACCTCTACCTGAACGGCCTCTACTGGGGCATGTACAACCTGGTCGAGCGGCCGGACGAATCCTTCGCGTCCGCTTATCTGGGCGGCGACAAGGACGACTACGACGTGATCAAGGCGGGCGAGCCGCCGTACGCCATCTCCGGGGACAAGGACTTCTGGAACGAGATGCTGGCGCTGGCCAACGGCGGCCTGGCGGGGGAAGCCGCCTACGCCCAGATCCAGGAGTACCTCGACGTCGACAGCCTGGTCGACTACACGATCCTCAACCACTACATCGGGAACGTGGACGGCCCCGTCTGCATCTGCGGCACGAATCGTCCCCGCAACTTCTACGCCGCCCGACTTCGCGAGCCCGGCGGCAAGTACCACTTCTTCCCGTGGGACTCCGAGCACAGTCTCGCGGAGACGAACGTCGATCGCACGGAGATCGGCGTCGCGGATGCCGACGACACGCCGGCGAGGCTCTACGCCAGGATGCGCCAGAACGCGGAGTTCCGCGTCCGTTTCGGCGATCACGTCCACCGTCACTTCGCGAGCGGCGGCGCGCTCACCCCCCAGGCGAGCATCGACCGCTGGATGGCGAACGCGTCCAGGATCGATCGAGCGATCGTCGGTGAATCGGCGCGCTGGGGAGATTACCGCCGGTCGGTCCCGTACACCCGCGATGTCGAATGGCTCGCGGAGCAGAGCCGGATCGTGAGCTCGTACTTGCCCGTCCGCTCGAGCATCGTGCTCAATCAGTTCCGCAATGACGGCCTGTATCCGTCCATCGCCGCCCCTGTTTTCCAGCAGAACGGCGGGCTGGTCCCGCCCGGCTTCAGCCTCGTCATGGCGGCGCCGGAAGGGGCGATCTACTACACGCTCGACGACAGCGATCCACGGCTGGCGGGAGGCGCGATCGCGCCGGCTGCATCCCGGTACGAGCCGGGCGCGACCGAGACTCTTATCCCCCCGGGCACTGCGTGCCGGGTGATCGTGCCGGCCGATGGAACCCTCGGCCTGGACTGGACGGCCAGCGACTTCGATGCGGCGAGCTGGCTGGCCGGAACGACCGGCGTGGGCTTCGAGCGAGGGACCGGCTATGAGGATCTCGTCGGGACCGACGTCGAGGCCGCGATGTACGGCGTCAACGCCTCGGTATACATCCGGATCTCGTTCGAGGTGACGGATCCTGGATCCGTCGTCTCCCTCCTCCTGCGGATGAAGTACGACGACGGATTCGTGGCCTTCCTCAACGGGCAGGAGGTGGCTCGCAGCAACGCGCCGGAGACGCTTGAGTGGAATGCGGGAGCCACCAGCTCGAATCCTGACGCGAGCGCGCTCGAGTTCCAGGAGTTCGACATATCCGGTGCGCTGGCGCTGCTCGGTGAAGGGATGAACATCCTCGCCCTGCAGGGCCTCAACGCGGGCGCCGCATCGAGCGATATGCTGATCCTGCCGGATCTCGCGGCCACGCGCGCGGGATCATCTCAAATCTCGTTGACCAGCCCCGTGGTGCGGGTCAAGGCGCGGGCTCTCAGCGGGTCGCAGTGGAGCGCTCTGCAGGAGGCTCGGTTCGTGCTGGACAGGCCCGCCGAGCTTCGCGTCACCGAGATCATGTATCACCCCGTGACGACGCCGTCGGGCAGCGCCTTCGAGTCCAAGGAGTTCGAGTTCATCGAGCTGCGGAACATCGGAGACGAGGCGCTGGACCTGGCCGGCATCCGGATCGGCGGAGGCATCGCGTTCAGCTTCCCCGAGGATGCCGGAGCGACGAGCCTTGCGCCGGGCGCGTACGCCGTCCTCGTCAAGAACCAGATCGCCTTCGCGGAGCGCTACGGCGCCGGCCAGATTCACGTCGCCGGAGAGTACTCGGGCAGCCTCGGCAACGGCGGCGACCGGATCCTCCTCGAGGACGCCGCCGGACGTCCGATCCTCGACTTCGTCTACGACGAAGCGTGGTATCCCGCCACGGACGGCGAGGGCTACTCGCTCCATATCCGCGACTCGCTCGGTCCGCCGGAGAGCTGGAGCCGCGCGGACGGCTGGCAGGCGAGCCTGGCCATCCATGGCTCGCCCGGCCGCGGCGAGTCCGATCCGAGCGGAGGCGGCCAGATTCCCGGCGACACCAATCAGGACGGAAGGGTCGACCTCTCCGATGCCGTCGCTCTCCTGGCGAATCTCTTCACGAGGCCGCCGACCTCCCTGCCCTGCGAGGGCCAGAGCATGGAGGATGCCGGCAATCTGCTGGTGTTCGATCTGAGCGGCGACGGCGGTGTGGACATCACGGATCCGATCTACCTGCTGCGGTACCTGTTCCTCGGCGGTTCCGCTCCGTTTCTGGGAACGGAGTGCGTGCTCATCGAAGGCTGCCGGTCGGTGTGCTCGCCCTAGCGCCGTTGCACCGCAGCTTCGCGGCTGTCAGCGCAGCTTCGCGGCTGTCAGCGCTGATTCAGGGCCGGCTCCGGGGCTCCACGCCGAGGAGATGGCGGACGAAGAAGTCGGCGCGCCGCCGACGGCCGTAAGGATTCTCCGCCGAGCCGTGGCCGCTGCCGGTCATCACGACCAGGTCGAAGTCCTTGTCCGCCGCGATCAAGGCGTTGACGACCTGCAACGTCGATGCGGGGTCGACGTTTC
>JAFGKN010000800.1 GCA_016928605.1 Planctomycetota bacterium
GCAGGTCCTGCCGCGCCGTCGAGAAGCTGACCCGCACTCCGGGGATCTCCCGGCTGGCGGGGCGGAGATCGCGGTCGATGGCGCCTGTGAGATGGTCCAGTCGAAGACCGTTGAGGCGGAGCATCTGGTCCACACTCTCGCGCCGCGCGATCAGGGCGGCCAGGGATGGCCCGCGCGGAGCCGAACGCAGCGCGAGCCCGCGCAGATCCTCCTCCTCGATCGCCGGCGGCGTCACGAAGATCACGCCGGCCGCTCCGCGGCTCCGCGCCGTCTCCAGCTTGGCGTTGAGGTTTGCATACGGGCTCCGCGCGCCGCCGAACTCCTTCCCGCCGCGCGGAGTGGAGCGGAGGATGATGAGCACCTTTCCCTGCGCGTCGATCCCGGAGTAGTCGTCGTACTCCATCCCCTTCTGGCGGTCCTCATCGCGCGGCGAGATCCCGTAGCCGGCGAAGACGAGCGGCGTCCCCTCCGCTTCGGGGGAACCGGAGCCCGGCGCGGCAAAGGCCAGCGCTTCGACATCCCGTCCCGCCGTCCACTCGAGCTGGAGGCCCCCGGCGGTCTCGATCCGCACGCCCGATTTTCCCGTGAAGACCACCGTCAGGGAGGGAACCGTGAAGTGCTGGAAGTAGGTCCCGGCATCCCCGGCCGGCTCGAGGCCATACTCCCGGAATCGATTCGCGATGTACTCTGCCGCCACCTCGAGCCCCGGCTCGCCGCTGTCGCGCCCTCCGAGCTCATCCCGCGCGAGGAACTCGAGGTGCTCGCGCAGCGCCGCCGAGACCTCGGCGAGGCTCGAGAAGTCCTCCGCGCGCAAGAGGGCCGCGCCTCCCGCCAGAAGGAGGAACAGACAGGTCATGACCACTCGAAGCGAGGCGGAGGAGGCTGCGCCGGCGCGCGGAGGAAAGCTGTGTCGTCTCATGGTGATCCAGATCTCCCGAGGAGGCGGCGACCCGCCCGCCTCCGATCCAGGCCCGCCGCATTCCGCAGCGAGCGCGCGGCTGCCGGACGGCCAGCACCGGGGGTTCTCGGCGCGATCCCGGCCCGCTGCATCCCGCAGCGCGACTCTGCTGCCGGACGGACATCGCCGATGGTACGCGATGCTCCCCGCCGCGCCAAACTCGCTTCCGGCGGAAACGAGGATGCACTCCGGCGGCGAGTTCATAGAATGCAGCCGTGGCCGATCTGATGTTCATCGAGAATCCAGCTTCGAGGAGGGGGCGCAGCCGCGCTCGGAAGGTGCGCCGGTGGCTCGCCGCCAGGGAGGGGGCGGGCGCGGGCGGCGCGCTCTGGGCGGACGTCGGCGATCTCGAGCGGTGCGATCCTCCCCGGGGGAGGGTGATCGCGGTCGGCGGCGACGGCACCATCAACGCGGCGGCGAGCTGGCTCCTCGAGCGGGGCGCGTCCGTTCCGCTCGCCGTCATCCCGGCCGGCACCGGCAACAACCTCGCCCGCGGCCTCGGAATCCCGCTCGATCTGCCGAGGGCCTGCAGCCTGGCCCTCGGGGGAAGCGCGTGCGCCGACCTCGATGTCATCCGCTACCGGACCGGCGCGGATGACGACGGGCGGCTCCTCATCCAGTCGGCGGCCCTCGGCTTCCCCGCGGAGATCGCGTCGCTCTACGCCCGCCTGCGCCGCGGGCGGATCTTCCGCGCCCTGGCGGCGCCGGCCGGCACGTACGTCTACCGGATCCTGGCCCTCGCCGGCCTGGTCCGCCAGAGGTGGCGCGAGCGGCGCGGGTGGCGCGGGCTCTCGGTCCGGATCCGCCTGGGCGAGGAGGCGATCGAGGATGATGCGCTGGCCATCTTCATCGGCAACGAGCGGTCGCTCGGCGGCGAGTTCCACCCCTGCCCGCGCGCGCGGCCCGACGACGGCAGGCTGGATCTCTGCATCGTCCGCTCCTGCGCGGCCGAGCCGTACCTGCGGATCTTCGCCGCGATCGCTCGCGGCGAGCATCTCGACCTGGGGCCGAGCATCGTCTACCGCCAGTCGGAGGGGCCGCTCGAGATGCGGCTGTCCGCCCCGTCGCCGCTCCTCGCCGACGGAGATCTCTGGGTGGAGAGCGACGCCTACCGGATGGAGGTCTGCCCCGGCCGCCTGCGCGTGGTGATCCCCGGTCCGTAGATGCCGCGGAGCCCGCCGGGGCGGTGCGCGCGCAGGGCTGCGGCGGCGCGCTCGTGAAGCACGGGATCCGGCCAACCGGCTCGCTGCGGGATCCGACTGCGCGAGCTCGAGCTCCTGGTCCAGCCGCCGAACACCTACTCGCAAGGCGGAAACGATGCGCAGTCGAGATCGTCGGCATCGGGATCCAGCCCGCACTCCCACGGGCCGGGGTCCGGCGGAGCCGGTCCTCCCAGGAAGAGCCACATCAAGACGTAGATCGGATCCGTGATGTTCACCCTTCCGCTGTTGTCGGCGTCGGCTGCATCCATGCAGCGGGGAGCGGCTACGCCCGAGAACAGCCACATGAGCGATATGACGCCGTCCGAGATGTCGATGCGACCGTCGGCGTTCGCATCGCCCCTCCGGAAGGAGGGAGGCCAGACCCATTCCATCCATTCGTAGGCCCCCCTGTCGACTCCCTCGCCGAAGGGCCGGCTGTTGTACTCGATGTCGACATCCGGCGCCCCTTCTGGCGTCCCGCTGTCCAGGCAGGGGGAATCGGAGCTGATGTGGTAGTCGCCCGGGATCCAGACGTCATCGTCGGGATCCTCGGGCGTGCCCGGATCTTCCCAGCGGCCGGGCTCGACGAACAGCGGATCGTCTCGGATGTTCCCTTCACCGGGCCAGAGATCCTCGCCTTCGATCGACGAGTAGGATGCGATGCAATCAGCGGGGCCGACGATCTCGATCGAGCCCCCGCTGTTGCCCCACATGATGCAATTCGTCAGCTCCGGGCGAGCGCCCCAGACCGAAAGCACGCCTGGCCCCAGATTGCCGGCCAGGGTGCAGTTCATGAGCATCGGACGCGGCATGTCGTCCGGGGGGTCGTCCCCCTTGGCGGCGGCCGCGTGCGAGTCGATCAAGCCGTCGCAGAAGAGCCCGGGGCCCCGGTTCCCGCAGATCAAGCAGTTGACGAGTCGGGGATAGTAGAGCTCCGATCCGCTGGCGAAGATTCCCCAGTGGCCGACGCCGCTTCCCCGGTTGCCGGTGACGGTCAGATTCCTCAAGGTCGGAGACGACATGCTGCAGACGATGCCTCCCGACTTGCCTCCGCTGATGGTGAACCCTTCGAGCACGGAACGCTCGCTCTCTCCAGCGACGAACTCGACGACGCTCGTCCACTCGGCGTCCTCCGCGAGACGGATGATCTTCTCGCCCGGCTGCGCGAAGCCGCGAACCACCAGGTTCTTGATCTCAGGACTCTGGGGAGGGTTGAAGCGGAGGGGCCTCTCGATCACGTACTCCCCGGACCGCACGATGATCTCGTCGCCATCCTCGGCGGCGTCGATGGCGGCCTGGATGTCGGTGAAGTCCATGGTGCCGTCGAGAGAGACGAAGTGGGTCTCGCCGAAGACGGAAACGCCTGGCGCCAGCAAAAAGAAAAGCGCGATCGAAGCCGCAGATGTCGAGCGCATGGCACATCCTCCTTCCCAGAGGCGATCTCGCTTCCGCCCGAGACGATGCCCGCGAGCAAGGCTTTGGTTCCATGCTAAACCCCGGTCGGGGGGAACGCGAAGAGTTTTCGCTCGCCGGCGGTGCGCACGTCTTCGCGGATCCGGCGGGCCGGGATGGCATCCTCCATGCCGCCCGCGGTCAATCCCCGGCGACGACGACCGCGAGCTTCTGCTCGACGGGCAGCCCGGCGGCGGATGCCGTCGCCGTGACGACGTGGACGCCGGGGCGCCTGAAGATGTGCGCGACCGCCGAGTAGGGCCGGCAGCCATCGAGCACGGTCCCGTCGCCGAAGTCGATCCGGATGGATCCCATCTCCATGCCCTGGGGCCAGAGGCGGAAGCTCACGGGATCACCGGCGCGGATCCCGCCCGCGGGCGTGAAGGTCGCGAAGAGCGTGGGCATGACGCCCTCGGGGCGATCGCGCGAGAAGACGCGCACGGTGGCGAAGTCCACGTCCCTCGCGCCGCGGCCGCTTTCCACCCAGAGGGCCGCCTGGTACGTCCCGGGCCGGTCGTAGACCTTTTCCGCGCGGGGGCCTCTCGAGCGGGAGCCGTCGTGGAACACCCACTCGTAGGAGGTGATCGGCGCGCCGGCGGCCAGCGAGCTCGAGCCGTCGAGGATCACCGTCTCCCCCGTCCGGACCGCGTGGTGGGGGCGCGCCACGGAGCAGAGCTGCGCACCGGATGACTCGAGGTACGCGGCGACCAGCCAGGGGTAGAGGTTGATGTTGCGGTTCATGCGGCCCGCGATCATGTCGGACTCGGAGAGGTAGATGCCGACGTGTAGATGGGAGAAGTTCCCCGAGCCTCCGCGCCGCCCGAGCATGCCGACCCACTGGCCGCGCTTCACCCGCGCGCCCACCTGGATCTCGGGGAGGATCGAGTCGAGGTGGCAGTAGACGA
>JAFGKN010000168.1 GCA_016928605.1 Planctomycetota bacterium
CCCGAGATGTCGATGAGGAACGCGACCCGATCGCTCTCGACCGAGACCGTGAAGAAGCTCGCCGGCTTGTAGAGCTGGGTCACTCCTTCCTTCTTTCGCTCGGGGATCTTGATGCCGCTCTGAAGGGCGCTCCAGTAGTTCTTCCAGTCGGCGGCTACATCGAAGTCGTGGCCGCTGAGGTGCTCGAGCGTTCGGCGGATATCGAAGTAGACGCGGTCGTGCTTTCGCTTCTCGCGCTTCTCGAGCTCTGCAATCAGAGCAGGCAGCGAGCGGTCAGGCTGCTGGAAATCGCGGATGCGCTGGAGAGCTGCGAAGATGACCTCCTTCCGCGGATCCCCCAGAAGCCGCAGGAGGGCGTCGAGGGCCGCGGGGTCCTCCTTCCAGGACCCGATCACCGCGACGAGGACGATGCGGGCCCGGTAGCTGGAGCCTTTCTCGAGCGCTCCGCAGACGACCCGTCGCAGAGCCGGTTCCTTCAGCTCCCGCAGCCAGCCCGCCGCCTGCGCGTAGATCTCGGCATGGCCTGCGTCGAGCGAGTTCTGGACGATGAGCTCGATGCCCCTCGGATCTCCGGTCCTCGCGAGATCCGCGATGATCCGCTTGGCTGCGGAGACACTCCCCGTCTGGACCGCCTTCTTCAGCGAAGACTCGGCCTCGGTCCACCCCCCCTTCGGGGCTTCCGCACGAGCTCCAGGATGGAGACACACCGCCAGCAAGAGCAGCCAGAGACTTCCCCGCGGGCCGTTTCCTCGATGCATCCCTCTCTCTCCGATACCTGGCTTCGCGACTGACCGCCAGCGGCCGGAGGGCCAGCCGCTCCATCGCCCGCAGGCCTCCGGATGGCCAGGCGCTCTCCATCCCGGCGCTCGCCGCGCCCAGCGGCCAGAGGGGAGAAGCGCGGCATCGCTCGCCGCAAGTCATCCGGTAAGAAGGCAGCCTGCGTGTGCTGTCTCCTGATCCTATCCCCTCGCGGCGCGGATTTCGAGAACCAAGCCGCCGCCAGCATTTCCGGCCGTTTCGAGGCGCCGCGCTGCACCCCCGCCGGCGCAGACGGCCGCTCCGGCGAGATGGGGCCGCGGAATCCGAGGATGCCGCGATCGCCGTCGCGATGAGCCCCGCCGCGCGACCGGCAAGGCCCGAGAACCGATGGACCGCACCCCTCCGCGGTTTTGCAGCCTCAGCGGAATGTATTATTCTTCCTCGAGGATCGTCGCTTGTTCCACGCTCCTGACGCTCCGAGAGAAAAACGGGGCTCTCCGCCGGTACGGGCCGAGGATGGGGTCGACCTCCCGAGGCACTCCGCTGGAAGGCAGTTACCCCTGAAATGCATCTCCTGAAACTGCTTGAAGCTCAACTGCAGAAGAAGACCGTGGGCACGCTCGTGCTCGGGGAAGAGAACAGCTTCCGCGAGGTCTTCTTCGAGAAGGACGACGCCTATCTCTGCGACGATCGCTACTCCGGACGCATCGACGCCGAGTCCCTGGAGCAGTCCGGTCTCATCGGGACATCGATCGCCACGGACAGCCTGGAGGCCATCCTCGCGACCAACGACCTCACCGAGGAGATCCTGCCGCAGGTCTTGCACACGCAGGGGCTGATCGGAGAGGCCGAGTACAGCCGTCTCGCCCCCCTCCAGATCCAGGAAGACATCATCGATCTCTTCCTGCACAACGGCGACTCCTTCCATTTCCAGGAGAAGAGGGTCCCCGAGAGGCTTCTCGAGGAAGGCGGCGTGGCCAGCCGGACGCCTGTACCGATCGGAGAGCTGATCCAGGAGCTTCAGAAGCACATCGAGATTCTGCGCGCCACCCGCCGGGTGCTCCCGTCGCGCAAGGAGATCTTCGTTGTCACTGCCGAGGGGATGGCTCATTCCCAGGCGCATCCGGAGGACTTCGTTCTCCAGCATCTCTTCGGCCTGATCGACGGCTTCCGCGATCTGGGGATCCTCGTCGAGAACAGCCGGTTCTACGAGCCCTTCGTCCTCCACCGCATCGCCAGCTATCTCGAGAAGGAGTACCTCAAGAAGACCATCCTCCCCGAGATCAAGGGCGTTCAGGTGGAGAACCTCCCGAGAGACAAGGTCTCCCAGTACTTGCCCCACTTCAGAAACGCCGTCAGGCATGCCGTCAACCCGATGGATGCTCGAGAGAAGCTCGCCGCTCTGCTGGAAAAGACGGGCGACCTCGACGGCGCGGTGGTCCAGTACAACTTCATCGGAGACGGGCTCTATCGGATGAGGAAGCCCGGCAAGGCCATCGGCGCCTACCAGCACGCGCTCGCGCTCCGGCCCGACGATCTCGCGATCGTGGAGAAGATCTCGCGGATCTACCAGCACTCCGCCGAGCAGGAGCTGGACAAGGGAAACGTCAAGGATGCCATCAAGCTGCTCGAGAGCGCTCTCCAGACGCGCCCCGACGATCCGGCGGTCTTCCAGCGGCTCGTCGAGATCCTGCTACAGAACAGGAACCAGCGCGATCTGGTCGATCTCTGCGACCGGGTCATCGCCGCAGGGAAGAAACAGGGGAATCCGCAGATCGGCGTGGATGCGTGCCGGCAGATCCTCTCCAACCTGCCCGACAATCCCCTGTTTCAGAAGAAGCTGGTCAACATCTACCTGGACTTCGGCCAGATCGAGGACGCCGCCGCCGAGATGGCCGTTCTCGCCATGATCTACCAGCAGAAAGGGCAGAAGGAGAGGGCCCTCGACCTCGCCGACAAGATCAGGAGACTGAGGGGCGAGTACCCCGAGGTGGCAAGGATCCACCGCTCTCTGGCCGAGAAGCTGGGGATCCGAACCCGCGGGCGCAGCCGCGGAGCCCTCGTGGTCGGGCTCGCGCTGGGTCTACTCGTGGTCTTCAGCGCCTATCAAGTGCTCGGCTACATCGTCTGGCGCGAGGTCGAGACGAGCGGCGTGGCCTTCGCTCGAGCGGAGAGGATAAGCCGGCAGATGGCGGCAGACTCCGACCCGACGCGAACGCCGCCGGCTCTCGACTTCGATCCGACCTCCGCCGAAGCCCAGAGCCTCCACATGGCGAGCCGCTGCCGGCAGTTCGCCCAGAGCTTTCCCATCAGCTTCTGGCGCCCCCGGGCCGAGCACCTCGCTCGTCTTCACTCGGAAACCGGCCGGGCCCTGAACCGCGAGCGCGAGAAGCGCAAGGCGGAAATCATCAGCACAGCGCAGGCCTGGGCGCGGGAGGGAGACCGCGCGAGGGTCCAGGAGTGCCTGGCTCCTCTGCTCGGTCTCCGGGGCGAGGACCCCTGGAAAGGCGAGGCCGTCAGGATCCTGGAGACGATGAGGACGATCCAATGCTCGGCCCAGGATCTCTTCGACAGGGCGCGGTCCCTCGAGGAGAGCAACCGGTGGCGGGCGGCCTACAGCACCTACCGGAGCATGCTCAAGGCGTTCCCTCGATCGCGGCTGGGCAAGGATCTCAAGCTCCCCGTTCTGCTCGAGTCGAGGCCCGAGGGCGCCGAGGTCTTCCAGCTCGCTGACGGTCAGTCTCCTCAACCGCTCGGCAAGACACCGCTGGTCGTTCGCCTGGCGCGCGGAGAGATGATGAAGGTCATCCTCGAAGCGCCGGGACACCATCCCCTGCGCATGGAGCTCTACGAATCCGACGGCGAATCCGCGCCGTTCGTGCTCCAGCGCAAGGAGGCCTGGACGTTCCATCTTCCCGGCAACCTGGGCGTCTCTCCCGCGACAGAGGGCGATCTCGCCGTGCTCGGAAACGATGCAGGGGTGGTGACGGCCCTGGACATCGCGGCTCGCCGGGTGCGCTGGACTCTTCAGAGGGACAGGGTCAACCGTCTTGTCGGAAGCCCTGTGATCGCTCCCGAGGGAATCTACGTCACCTGGAACGACAAGCAGGTCTGGCTGCTCGACCGCGAGCCGCTGGAACCTGCGGACGCTGGCCGCCCGGCGTCCGCCAGGGTCCTGAAGACCGCCGCGCTCCCAGGGCTGGCCCGCGCTCCTTCTCTGTCGCTCGAGAGCGGGCTGCTGCTCGTCGGAACGCTGCGCAAGCAGATCAGCATGTTCCGGCGGCCGGAGCTGGCTCCAGCCGGAGAGATCGACATCGATGAGATACCCGTGCACATCTCCCGGCTCTCCGATGGCGCCGTCGTGGTGACCACGGAGCGGGGCCACATACTCGCCGTCGATCTGCGCGACAGGGCGATCCTGTGGAAGAGAACGATCCAGAGCAGTCCCAGGATCCCGCCGGCCCTTGTCGGCTCTTCGGTCGCGGTCTTGACGGTTGAGAGCGATCTGCTGCTGCTCGACCCGGAGACAGGATCGCCCCGAGCCATCCTGTCGCTCGACGACCATCCCCATGTCTGCTGGAGCTCCCTCGGCGACGAGATTTACGCCGTCAATCTCGAGGGGCACCTCCGTAGACTCTCCGCTCTCGATGGCTCGGAGCAGAACCGCAGATACATCCGGTGGAAGGTCACGAGTCTGGCGCGCACCGAGAGCGGCCTCGCGATCCTGCACGAGGAGGACGGTCTCCTCTACGTCGTCGATCCACAGACGCTGCAGCCGCTGTGGTCGGCGCGCGCCGAGGCGCCGCTCGCCGCGCTGGCCTGCTCCCGCGGGCACATCCTCCTAGCCGAGGCCGCACCCGCGGGCGAGGCTGCGGCCCGCTCGCGGATCCTCTTCTTCTCCCGCGACGAAGCTCTTCCGCTGGCTCCCACGCCGCACGATCCGGCGCCGGCCTCCGAGGCGCAGAGCGCAGCGCAGCAGCCCCCGCCGGCGACCGATCCTGCCGCCGCCTCCGAGCCGCAGTCCGGATCCTAGACGGCCGCGGCGAGCAAGACGGCGCGCTCGCAGCTCGAGAAATCCGTTTTCGGCGAGATCGCGGCTCGAGCGGTCTGCGCGCCTGTCCGGAGCGCAGCGCGAGGCCTGGCGAGGCGGCCGCCCTCGCCCGGACGTTCAGGAGACGCGGGCGATCGCCTCGCAGAGGGCGTCCATGTTCCGCTCGGTCATCCCCGCGACGTTGATGCGGCCCGAGGA
>JAFGKN010000801.1 GCA_016928605.1 Planctomycetota bacterium
CTGCCGCCCGCCGCGGCCGGATCGCACGCCCACGAGCGCGGGCGGTCGCCGCGGCGGGGGCGCGCAGCCGCCATCCCGGGACGGCACAGCGGCCGGAGGGCGGACCGCTGAGTCCGCCGGCCGTCTCGCGCTCCCTGACCGCCGCGGCGGCATCCCGGCGGCGCCGTCGCCATCCGGGGCTACTCGCCCTCGGCGAGCCGCTCCGCCAGCCGGTCGTCGAGGTACGGAATCGACCGGATCTTCTCCTGCGTCCGCTCCAGGGGATAGGCGACCCGCCGGAACTCGAACTCCCGCTCGTCGAAGACCAGGTAGCAGGCGCGGCAGTCGTGGTCCCGCGGCTGTCCCACGGAGCCGACGTTGATGAGGAGCTTCTCCTGGCCGAAGGACACAGGCCCCTCGATCTCCCTCTGCGGGATGAACCTGGGCGTCTCGTAGAAGACGCCCGCCACGTGGGTGTGGCCGACGAAGCAGACGCTGGTGAATGCCGCGAAGATCTCCTCGAACATGCCGGGAGGCGGCCACGCCACGTGGTAGGGCAGGACGTACTCGGAGGTGGGGTTCCGCGGCGATCCGTGCACGAGGAGGAAGTCGCCCCAGCGGCTGGTCAGCGGGAGTTCGGAGAGGAAGCTCCAGCGGCGGCGGGCTCCCCAGCGGTAGAAGCGAGGCCGCATCACCCGCCGCGTCCACTCGATCGCGTCGCGGGCCATCTGGTTGAAGCCCCACGGCGCGCTGATCAGCGCCTCGTCGTGGTTCCCGCAGATGACCAGCCGGCAGGATTCCCGGATGATGTCGACGCAAGCGATCGGGTCGGGGCCGTAGCCGACGACATCTCCCAGGCAGAGGATGTCCTCCACGCCGAGAGCCCGGGCGTCATCCATGACGGCGCTCAGGGCCTCGAGATTGGCGTGGATATCGGAAATGACGGCGACCTTCGGCATGCGGTGCCACCTCCAGGCCCGGGCGGGTCTCGCGCCTCCCCTCTCGCCGGGCCCAAGGGCCCGTCTCGCGGGGGATCATAGTCAAGATACCGGCGGTTGGGTATCCCTTTTTCGGAGACCTCTCTCTCGCATCCTGACGCCTTCCGGCTCCGAGCGCTCGCAAGCTCCGCGGTCTGTGCAGGCCGCCGGCCCGGCCAGCGGCGCCCGTCGCCTCCCGGCATCGCCTCGCGGTGCGGTCGACCAGCGCTCCTCGAGCCCCCCACGCGCCGGCATTCAGCCCTCCGCCGCTGCCTCGTCCCAGAGCGCCAGGCGCCGCGCCTCGGCGCGGCGCATCCGTCGGCGAGAAGCCGGATCGGCGTCGTCGAGCCCAAGCAGGTGGAGCAGACCGTGGAGCGCGTACAGAGCGAGCTCGCGCTCGAGCGGCACGCCGCGGGCGGAGGCCTCGCGCCGGGCGGTCTCGACCGAGACGACGATCTCACCGAGGAGATCATCGGGATGAGGATCGCCGCGGCTCCCGTCCTCGCTCAGGTCGAATGCCAGGACGTCGGTCGCGCGGTCCTCGCCGAGGAACCGCCGGTTGAGCTCGCGGATCTCGTCGTCGCCCACGAAGACGACGCTGACCGCTCCCGCACGGCGGCCATCCTCGAGCGCGCGAGAGAGAAGCCGCCGCAGAGACGACCGCCAGAGCGGCGTCAGCGGCCGGCGTCCCGCAAGCCGGACGCGCCCGGAGAGTCTCGCTGGGCTCACTGGCCGTGCGCCCCCTTCACGTGCTCGACGACCTGGTCCCCCGCCCGGCCGGTCGGCGGTTCCTCCGGCCTCTCCTCCTTGCGCGGCTTGCCGCCTCCGCTCGGCCGGCCGTTCTTCGAAGGCCTCGCCTTCGGCTCGCCCCGGTCGCCGCGCGTCGCGGCCGTCGTCGCGACATCCCTCGACTCGTCGCCGTCCGCCTCGCTGTAGCGGATGCGGTTGTGGTACATGTTCGTGAGGGTGCGGACGAAGCTGTCCTCGATCTTCCGCAGGTCGGCGATGGTCAGCGGGCACAGGTCGAACTGGCCGTCCTCGAGGCGCTTCATGATCACCTCGTGGACCATGTCGCGGAAACGGTTCGGGGTCGGCTCGATCATCGTCTTGGCGATGGCCTCGACGACATCCGCCAGCATGAGGATCCCCGCCTCCGCGAACCGCGGCCTCGGCCCCGAGTAGCGATAGGAGACATCCTCGCCGGGCGTCTCCTCTTCCTCGCCGCTCTGCTTCCGGGCCTTGCGGTAGAAGAACTCCACCACGGTCGTGCCATGGTGCATGGGGATCATGTCGATGATCCTCTGGGGGAGCTTCTCCTCGCGGGCGAGGAGCATGCCATCCTTGACGTGCGAGATGATGATCATCTTCGACATCGAGGGGCGCAGGCGGTCGTGGATGGAGCGGTCCTCCCCCATGTTCTCGACGAAGTACTCGGGCTTGAAGATCTTTCCGATGTCGTGGTAGTAGGCGCCGACCTCGGTGAGGAGGACATCGGCGCCGATCGCCTCCGCCGCCTCCCGCGCGAGCTGCTGCACGCCCAGCGTGTGCTGGAAGGTCCCCGGAGCGCGCTCGCGGAGGATCCGCAGTAGCTTGTGGCTGGGGTCGGCCAGATCGAGGAGCCGCCGCTCGGTCACCACGCCGAGGAAGCTCTCGATCGCCGGCAGGAAGCTGGTCACGAAGGCCCCCGAGGCGATCCCGCTGACGAGGCCGAAGCCCGCGTCCCGGGCGAGCTCCTCCCTGAGCGCGCTGTCCAGGAAGAGGGCGTCGCCCACTCGCATCAGCTCGAAGCAGAAGATGGCGAGGACGTGGATCAGGCCGCAGTAGAAGCCGACCAGCACCGGCCTGGACTGCTTCCGCACCCGCTCGACCCCGAGCACCGAGACCACTCCTCCCAGACTGAAGACCACCGCCATGGGGAAATCGATCAGCGGAAAGGCGAGGACCATCCCGCTGGAGAAGGGAGCCAGCAGCGCGAGGTAGAAGGCCATCGCCGCCACGATGAAGACCGCCGCCGCCTGGGCGTAGGCGAGCCCGAGCATCATGCTCAGGATCGGCAGGGGCGTCAGGTAGGGCGACCACCCCTTGGTCAGGATGAACTTGTAGACCAGGGCCGTGCCCAGCACGAGGAGGATGAACTGGTTGAACTGCGAAGGACCCGGGAAGAGCCCAGGGGCCAGGCGCGATACGGAGACGGTCCCGAGGATCGCCAGGGCGCCGAAGAGCAGGCTCAAGCCCAGGGCAGCGCTCCAGGTGGAGGGACCGGCCAGCGCGATGAGGCAGAGCAGCAGGACCACCGAGACGCAGCACCGGAAGAGGAAGTTGGAGAGCTGCGTCTTCTCCTCCAGCACGGACTCGTGCGAGGCACGCCGCGAGTGGAGCAGCTCGTCCAGCTTCTTGCGCCGCTTGGCCATGCTCCGGCTCTCCCTGGCTCTCCCTACTCGGAGCCCTTGCGGGCATCCGCCTGGCCCTCGGACTCGTACGCCTCGACGATCCGCTTGACGAGGGGATGCCGGATGATATCCGGCTTGCTCAGGCGAACCCACTCGATCCCGGAGATATCGCGGACGATCCTCTCGGCGTGGACCATGCCCGAGGGCTGCCCCGCCGGGAGATCGATCTGCGTGATATCTCCGTTGACCACGATCTTGGAATGAGAGCCCATGCGCGTCAGAAACATCTTCATCTGGGCGACCGTCGTGTTCTGCCCTTCATCGAGGATGATAAACGCGTTGTTGAGCGTTCGCCCCCTCATGTACGCCAGAGGGATGATCTCGATGATTTCTCGGCCGACGTAGCGCTTGACCTGATCGTAATCCAGGATGTCGTTGAGCGCGTCGTAAAGCGGCCTGAGGTAAGGATTTATCTTCGCGTAAAAGTCGCCGGGGAGGAAGCCGAGCTTCTCGCCGGCCTCGATGGCGGGCCGGCAGAGGATCAGGTGGCGCACATCGCCCGACCGCAGGCAGTCGACCGCCATCCGCACGGCGAGGTACGTCTTGCCGGTTCCGGCGGGCCCGGTGCAAAAGACGATGTCGTTGCGCAAGATCGCTCGCAGATAAGTCTTCTGACCACCGGAGCGGGCGACCTGGTCGACGAGAGCCTCCTCCTCATCGCTCAGCGGCCGCACCCTCCGCCTCAGGCCGCGCCCGCGGCCTCCGCCCGGGGGCTCCTCCTCCGCGTCCGTGTCCTCCGGTCCCTCCCCGTAGAACTCGTCTTCCTCTGCCTCCTCCGGCTCCGGGTCTCCCGGCGCCGAGCCTCGACCGGCGCTCGCCTCCGCGGCCCGGCCCGGACGGCGGCGGAGCAGCTCCGACTCGACGTAGCCCTCCGGGACCCGGCGGCCGCCGCGGACGATCTCGAGCATACCGGAAAGGATCTCCGAGGCGTCGCGCAGCGGCTCTGCCTCTCCCACGAGGCGCACGAGGCTGTTGCGCGCCGCGATCTTCACGCCCAGGGCGTCCCGGATGAGCTTGAGGTTCCTGTCCTCGAGCCCGAAGAGGATCATCGCCTCCTCGCGCGACGAGACGGGGATGGTCACTTCCATGTGAGCCGCGGCTCCGTCGCTCAAAGGAGACACCAGAAGATGAACGCTGTGAAGAGGAAGCTGTCGATCATGTCGAGCACGCCGCCGAACTCCGGCAGCAGCCCACTCGAATCCTTGACCCGGTAATGTCGTTTGATGAGAGACTCCGACAGATCTCCGAGCGCGGCGGCCGAGGCGAGTATTATCCCAAAGAGGATCCCCACCGGCCACCCAAAAAGCCGCTCGGGCTGGAGCCATCCAGCCCCGGCGAACCAGAGGAGGCCGAAGACGAGACCGGCCAGAGAGCCCTCCAAGGTCTTTCCGGGACTGATCTTGAGAAAATGGTGCCGCCCGAACGTGCTGCCGGCGAGGTAGGCGACGATGTCCGTCCCCTTCACCCCGAAAAAGAAGACGAGCGAGCGGATGAGGGCGGTCGTCGGGTCTCCCGCCTGGTAGATCCTCACCACGTAGGAGAGCAGCCAGCCGAGGGCGACCACACCCAGCAGGGCCGCCAGCAGGTGGGGAAGGCCCTCGACGCCGCGGGCCGAGACGATCAGGACGAGAAAGCCGACGAGCAGAAAGCCCACGGCGCCCGCGGCGAGAAGCTCGGCGGGCAGCGGCCTGCCCCCCAGCCCCTCCCACCAGGCGAGGGCCCAGAAGTAGGCCGTCGCGAGGAGGCCGGCCGCGGCCAGGAGGCGCGAGCCCCCCGCCTCCGCGGAGCCGAGGCGGGTGAGGCGGACGTACTCGAAGAAGCCGGCGAGGCCCATGGCGCTGATCGCCGCCGAGACGCAGATCCGGCTCTCGAGGAACCGGTCGAGCGCGAAGAGCCCGATCACAGCGAGCAGGATGAGGAGGCCGAGGTAGACGCGGATCTGTTTCGGGGTCAGTCGAGTCATCACGCCGTCGAGGACTCCGGCCGGTGCTGGGGATCGCCCTCTCCCTCCGCCCTCCCCTCGGAGGTCTTCCACCCCAGCGCTCCGTACTTCCGCTCCCTGTCGGCGAAGGCCTTCAAGGCCTCTTCCAGCTCGGGGATGCCGAAGTCGGGCCAGAGCCGGCGAGTGATCCACCACTCGCTGTAGGACGACTGCCAGAGGAGGAAGTTCGAGAGGCGGAACTCGCCCGCCGTGCGGATCACCAGGTCGGGGTCGGTCATCTCCGGATCGGAGAGGTAGGCGCGGAAGGCGTTCTCGTCGATCGCCGCGAGCGCGTCCCCGTCGATCCGCCCCGCCAGGATCTCCTCTCCGATCGCCCGCACCGCCCCGAGGATCTCCTGGCGCGCTCCGTAGTTGATCGCGACGCGCATCACGAGGCTCGAGTTCGCGGCCGTCGCGCGCACCGTCTCGCGCAGGTCGCGGAGGATGTCCTCGCCGAGGACGTCGATGTCGCCGATGGTGATCAGCCGGATATCGTTGTCGATGAGCTCCGATCGCTCGTCGATCAGAAACCGCCGCAGCAGGCCCATGAGGCGCTCGATCTCCCGGGCCGGCCTCCGCCGGTAGTTCTCCGCGGAAAGCGCGTACAGGGTCAGCTCCCGGACTCCGATCTCGCGGCAACGGCGGACCACGCGGCGCAGGGCTTCCGCACCCCGGCGGTGCCCCTCGATCCGCGGCAGTCCGCGCATCGCCGCCCAGCGGCCGTTGCCGTCCATGATGAACGCGATGTGGCGCGGCGGCTGCGCGGCGCTCTCCCCGGCGGTCATGGTCCGTCTCCCGCGCCGCGGGGGCGCAGCCAGGGCTCGAGGCGGATCACCTCGGAGCGCTCCTGGCCCACCGAGACCATGGCGATGGGGCAGCGGCACGCGTCGGCGACGAATTGCACGTAGGAGCGCGCCTCCTCCGGCAGCTCGTCGAAGGTGCGGGATCCGCTCAGGCTCCGCTTCCAGCCGGGCATCGAGCGGTAGACGGGCTCGATCTCGCCCTCGAGGCTCGCGGGGAAGTCGTCGACCTCGCGGCCGTCGATCCGGTAGGCGACGGCGGCCCGGATCTCGTCGAGGCCGTCGAGCACGTCGAGCTTGGTGATGACGAGGGCGTCGATGTCCCCCACCAGCGCGGTGCGCCGCAGAGCCACCGTGTCGAGCCAGCCGCACCGGCGCGGCCGTCCGGTCGTGGCGCCGAACTCCCCTCCCGTGCGCCGCAGCTCGTCGCCCACCGCACCGGTGAGCTCCGTGGGAAACGGTCCCTCCCCGACCCGCGTGGTGTAGGCCTTGACGACCCCGAGGACGGCGCCGACCCGCCGAGGCGAGAAGCCCGTCCCCGCCCCCACCCCGAGGAAGGACGTGCAGGAGGACGTGACGTAGGGATAGGTGCCGAGGTCGATGTCGAGGAGGGCTCCCTGCGCCCCCTCGAAGAGAATCACCGAGCCGCGCCGGTCCTCCTCGTAGAGCAGGCCCGCGGTGTCCGCGACGCGGGGCGCGAGCCGCCGCGCGTAGGCGTCGTACTCCTCGCACGCGGCGTCGAAATCGATCGGCTCCTCGCCGTGGATCTCCGTCAGCTCGCGGTTCTTCAGCTCCAGGTTGCAGCGGAGCAGCTCGTGGAACCGTGGCGGGCTCACGAGGTCCCCCATGCGGATGCCCGTCCGGGCGGCCTTGTCGGCGTAGCACGGGCCGATGCCCCGCAGCGTGGTGCCGATCTTCGAGCGGCCGGAGCCCCGCTCCCGGGCGGCGTCGAGCCGCATGTGGTAGGGCATCACGACGTGAGCCCGATCGCTGATCCAGAGCGACGCCTCGCCGTCGATGCCTTGCTCCGCGAGCTGGTCCAGCTCGGCGATCAGGGCGCGGGGATCGAC
>JAFGKN010000802.1 GCA_016928605.1 Planctomycetota bacterium
ACCTCCCCCGGGGAGCGCTACCCGCCCGGCGCGCCGGCGGCCTCTCCCGTCTCCGGCTCTGTCTCGGGCACTTCGCGCTCGCCGGGCTCCTCATCCGCCGGCGAGGCGGCGCCCTCGCCGGCCGTCTTCTCGGCATCGCCGTCGGCGCCTGTCGCGCCCCGCGCGCCGGCGAGGAGCTTCTCTATGTGGGACCTCCGGCGCAGCTCCTCCATGAACATCTCGAACTTCAGCTCCTGGCGCGCCCGGACGATCTTCTTCTCGATCTCCTCCTGCACGTCCTCGTAGGACTTGGGCTGGCCATCGACGCGGTCCACGAGCTCGAGGAAGTAGATCCCCGCATCGGTCCGGAAGGGACCGGCGACCTCCCCCTGGCTCATGGTCTTCAGCTTGTCCGGAATCGGCGCCAGCCAGCTCCGCAGCTCCTCGAAGCTCCTCTCCCAGACCCTGCCGCGCGCCTCCGGCGAGTCGAAGTCCTGGGAAAACTCCTTGGCGAGATCGACGAAGGGCACCTTGTTCTCGAGGCCTTCGCTGATCTTCTTGATGGCGACGAAGGAGTTGATCCGATCCGGGAGCAGGAAGATCTGACGGAAGGAGACCTCGACGGGCGTCGTGAACTCGCCGACGTGGTTCTCGTAGTACACCCGGGACTCGCGCGGAGCCACGAAGGGGTCGACGGCGGAGAAGACCTTCTCCCAGAGGTATCTCCGGATCCCGACCTCCTCGCGGATGTAGGCCCGGATCTGAGCGCGGTCGAGGCCCGTGGTCTGCTCGATATGCTGATAGAAGTCGATCTCGTTGCGGACGTTGATGCGGCTCTCGCGCAGCGTCTCGATGCGCCTCTTGATCTCCCTGTCGACCGCCTCCTCGCTGATGTACCGGGCCGTGCGGGAAATCCGGGAGGCGCCGGCGACCGGCCGGGATGTCTCCTTCTTCTCCTCGGCCTCCTTCTCTCCTTTCTTGCTCTCCCGGAGCTGCCAGATCTCCTGGAGGATCAGCAGGTCGTCGATCATCTTGTCGAGGACGAACCGCTCGAGCGCCGGCTTGTTCTGCTTGAGATCGTCGGTGGAGATGGAGCCGCCGCGGCTGTTGAGCTCCAGGGCGAGCCGCCGGTCGAGATCGCTCTGGGTGATCGCATCATCGCCGACGGTCGCGACGATCCCTCCCGGACGGACAGCGGCCTCCTCGGCCTGGAGGAGCGCGCAGGACAGGCACGGGGCGATCGCGAGCAGGAGGAGTCTTCGCAGATTCATCTTCATCTTCTTCATCGCGCGGAGCCGCTCCTCGCGGGGATGAGAGGACGCGGCGGCCTTCCAGCGCCGGCCGCCAGTCCAACCCGGGATGAAGGGAAAGTCAAAGCAAAAGCTCCCTGCTCGGATCTCCCGCGCGCGCCGGCGGAGATGCAGCGACCCGCGATCGAGCCGGCCGGCGGAAGGAGCGATGCATCCGGCGTGCGCCGACCTCACGGCCCCAAGCTCCCGCTGCGCGCGAGGTCCTTCGGGGCGAGAGCCTCTTCGCGGCGGACTCCGTCCTGGATCCAGCGCCGGAGCCACTCGAAGGCCCTCTCGTCGCTCTCGCCGGCGGAGGCTCGGGTCCGCCTGCCGGCGAGCGGGATGACGACCGTGCGCGGGTCGAGGACGACGACACGCCGGGGGCAGCTCTCCAGGAGCGGGCGCATCGCCTCGGTGCCGCGCAGGACGATGCCGTCGTCATCGCGCTCCACCGACTCCACGCCGCAGCGCGTGCATGCCAGCCGGAACGTCTGCAGGTCGAGGAGCCTCTGCACCTCCGGCGGATACTCGCCGTAGCGGTCGCGCAGCTCCGCGGCCATGTCCTCGACCGCCTCCTCGCTCCGGAGCTGGGAAATCCTCCGGTAGAGCTGGAGCTTGACCGCCTCGCCCGGGAGGTACTCCTCGGGGATGCACGCCCCGAGCGCGAGATCCACCTCGACGCGCACGGGCTCGGAATAGCGCTCGTTCTTGAGGCTCTTCACGCACTTCTCGAGGAGGCGGCAGTACATGTCGTAGCCGACGGCGGCGATGTGTCCGCTCTGCTCCTTCCCGAGGATATTGCCGGCGCCTCGGATCTCGAGGTCCCGCATCGCGATCTGGAATCCCGAGCCGAGCCCCGAGAACTCCACGAGGGCCTGCAGCCGCTTCTGCGCCTCCGGCTGCACGTGGCGGTGATCCGGCAGCAGGAGGTAGCAGTAGGCCTGGTGCTTGTACCTCCCGACGCGGCCGCGGAGCTGGTGGAGATCGGCCAGCCCGTAGCGGTCGGCCTCGTTGATCATGATCGTGTTGGCGGTCGGTATGTCGATGCCGTTCTCGATGATGGTCGTCGCGACGAGGACATCGATCTGCCGCCTCATGAACCGCTGCATGATCTCCTCGAGATCGTGCCCCTTCATCTGCCCGTGGCCCGCCGCCACGCGGGCCTCGGGGGCGCACGCCTCGACCTCCCTCCGGATCACCTCGATGTCCAGGATGCGGTTGTGGATGACGAGGACCTGGCCGTCGCGGTTCAGCTCACGGATGATGATCTCGCGGATCTTGCGGCGGTCGAAGCGGCAGATCTCCGTGTGGATGGGGATGCGTCCCTCCGGCGGAGTCGTCAGGCTGGATATGTCCCGGATGCCCAGCAGCGCCATGTGAAGCGTGCGCGGGATGGGCGTGGCGGAGAGCGTGATGACATCCACCTCCGTGCGCAGCTGCTTGAGCTTCTCCTTGTGAGCCACGCCGAATCGCTGCTCCTCGTCGATGATCACGACCCCCAGGTTGCGGAACCGGACGTCCTCGGAGAGCAGGCGGTGCGTGCCTATGAGGATGTCCAGCGCTCCGGACGCCGCTCGCTCGATGATCCCCCGCTGCTGCGCCGGGCTCCGGAAGCGGCTGAGCACGTCGACCGAGACGGGGAACTCCGCCATCCGCTCCCGGAACGTGCAGAAGTGCTGCTCGGCGAGCACCGTGGTCGGGACGAGGACAGCGACCTGGCGGCCCGCGTCGACCGCCTTGAACGCCGCCCGCATGGCGAGCTCCGTCTTGCCGTATCCCACGTCGCCGCAGACGAGGCGGTCCATCGGCCGAGAGGTCTCCATGTCCCGCTTGATGGCATCGGTCACATCGATCTGGTCCGGAGTGTCGTGGAAGGGGAAGGACGCCTCGAACTGCCGCTGCCACTCGCTGTCGCGAGGATACGCGATGCCCGGCTTCTCCTGCCGCAGGGCCTGGATCTCGAGGAGATCCGATGCGAGGTCGAAGAGCGCCTTCTCGACCGCATCCTTCTTGCGCTCCCAGGCCGATCCACCCACCCGGTCGAGCACCGGAACGCGGTCTCCCGAGCCGACGTACTTCTGGACGAGGTCGATCTTGGAGACGGGGACGTAGACCCTGACGTCGCCCCGGAAGAGGAGGACGAGAAACTCCTGCTCGACCCCTCCCTTGACGAGGCTCTCCATCCCGAGATAGCGGGCTATGCCGTGCACGAGATGGACGACGTAGTCCCCGCGCTCGAGATCGAGGAAGCTCTGGATCGCGCGCGAGCCGGCGGCGGCTCTCTGGCGCGGCCGGCGGACGAGGCGCCGCCGGAAGAGCTCGCGCGTCGTCAGGATCGCGAGACGCAGCGCCAGGATCTCGAAGCCGGCCCGCAGCCTCCCGACGCGGACCTCGAGTCCTCCGGCGCCGCCGAGCCCGTGATCCGCGAGCATCTCGCCGAAGCGGCGGCTCTCCGCCGCGCTCTCGCAGTAGACGCGAAGCCGCGAGCCGGAGTGAAGGGAGGACGCGAGCGAGCCGAAGAGCGCATCGAGGTCGCCGCTCTCGAAGCGCTCCACCGATCCGAAGGAGGCTCTTGCGTGCCGGTCCGCATCGCCGGGCGCCAGGAAGGCCCCGACGCGCAGCGGAGCGCGCTGCTCGACCCGGTCGAGGAAGAGGGCCGCCCTCTCCTGCGACGCTTCGCCGAGGATGTTGTGCAGCACCTTGCGGATCCGGTCCTCGACGGCCTCCGGCTCCTTGATGAAGACGGCGGAGCCCGCCGGAAGGTGATCGAGGAGAAGCGGGTCGCCGGGGCGGAAGCACTCCCTGAAGAACTCCTCCTGTGCCGGCAGGAGGAGATCGCATTCCGCGCGCTCCCCTCCGGCCACGGAGCGCTGGCTCTCCGCGTCGAACTCGCGGATCGACTCCAGAGCGTCGCCGAAGAACTCGAGGCGCAGGGGGCGGAGGCGGGCGTAGGGGAAGACATCCAGGACGTCCCCCCGCAGCGAGAACTCTCCGGGCTCGGCGACGATCGTCGCGCGCCGGTAGCCGCGGTCGACGAGAAGCCGCGCGAGGTGCGCGGGCCCGCGGTCGTCGCCGCGCGCCAGATGCGTGCGCGCCCCGAGCAGCGCCTCGGCGGACGGCACCGGCTGCGCGAGGGCCTGGACCGGGCTGACGATCACCGCGCCGGCCGCTCGCCCCGCGCCGAGATCATCGAGCAGCGAGAGCCGGTCGCGGGCGATCTCCGGGCTCGGCGTCGACTCCTCGAGAAACAGCGACTCCCACGC
>JAFGKN010000803.1 GCA_016928605.1 Planctomycetota bacterium
CCGTTTCCGATGATGAAGACGCGCTGGCCCTTCTGATAGGCCTCGTGGAGCCGGCTCACCAGCTTGCTGACAGCGGAGTAGTCGAGCCGCTGCATGATGTCCGTCGTCCGCTCGACGTGCTCCTTCATCTGCTGGAGGAGCGGTATCTCGGTATCGGTGGTCATCGGTGGGTTCCTCACAAGACGAGGTATCCTCTGAGCAGCGGTGCGCTGGCCTACAGCGGCGCGCCGGGCGAGCATCCGGCCTCCCCGCCAGCGGGTCCGGGCCGCTTCATGCCCGCCGCGCGGCGTCCGACAGGAGCGAACCGGCAAAACCGCCACGGCAGTCCCGCCTCTCGCTCCGTCCAGCTCCGCTCAGCGGTCAGGAGAATAGATGAATGTGAAACGAGGGCGATGTCAAACGGCAAGTGCCCTTTCGCATCCTCCGATCCTAGAGTCGCCGTCATGGCTTCGGGCGAAGCATCCCATCCGTCGCGCCAGCGGACCGGCCTCGAGTCGCGCACTCGTCGTGCAACAGTTCTGTCAGCGCGGCACTCAGGTCGCCGCGTCCGCTCGCCCGGCGCTCTCCACGGTTCTCTCGATATGGTAGAGGCGCAGCTTCTCGTAGAGGGTCGAACGGTTGATGCCGAGAAGCTCGGCGGCCCGCCGCTTGTTCCAGTTCACGCACTGGAGGACCTGCGCGATGTGCTGGGCCTCGACGTCGGCCAGCGTGCCGAAGGGGGGAGGATTGTCCGCACGGCGGAGATCTCTCGGGAAGTTCTCCGGATACAGAGTCCTCCGATTCGAGAGGAGAACGGCTTCCTCGAGGCAGTGCTTGAGCTCCCGCGCGTTTCCCGGCCAGTGATAGGAGAGGAGCATCTCGCAGGCCCGCGGCGAGAGCTGGATCGGCTCGCGCCCCTCGGCCTGATGCATGGCGAGGAAATGGCGGGCCATCGGCAGGATGTCTTCCCGCCGATCGCGGAGGGGGACCAGGTCGATCTGGAACACCTTCAGCCGGTAGTAGAGGTCCTCGCGGAATCGCCCCGCGGCCACTTCCCTCGAGAGGACCTTGTTCGTGGCGGCGAGGATGCGCAGGTCCACGTGCTTGCCCTCGGTACCGCCCAGACGATCGACGATCCTCTCCTCCAGCACTCGGAGGATCTTCGCCTGCGTCGAGAGGCTCATGTCTCCGATCTCGTCGAGAAACAGGGTGCCGCCGTCGGCCAGCTCGAACTTGCCCGCTTTCCCCCTCGGATCCGCGCCTGCGATGCCGGAGCGCGGCGAGTAGCCGAAGAGCTCGCTCTCGAGCAGGGTCTCGGGAATCGCCGCGCAGTTGACTGCGACGAAGGGCTTGCCGCGCCGCGTGGACCGCTCGTGGATCGCCCTCGCCACCAGCTCCTTCCCCGTGCCGCTCTCTCCCGTGATCAGCACGGTCGTGTCGAAGATGGCGACCCTCTTGATCTTCCTCTGGACCTCCTTGGCCTGAGCGCTCACCCCGACCAGACGGTTCTTCTGCATCAGGATGGACTTGAGCTCGATGTTCTCGTCGCTGATGCGCTGGTAGAGCTCCTCCTTCTCGATCGCGAGCGAGATGAGGTAGGAAAGGACGTTGGCGAAGTAGAGATCCTCCTGGGTGAAGCTCTCCGACCGCTCGCGATTGTCCAGGTACAGCACGCCGCAGACCTGTTCCGCGCGGAAGAGGGGGAGACACATCGCGCACTTGATGTTGAGCCGGACCACGCTCTTCGAGTCGCCCATCGACTCGGCGCCTCCGAGATCGCCCGGCTGGTCGGAGAACAGTATGGCCACGGCCTCTCGACGGACCCGCTCCACGATCGAGCGGCTGTAGGTCATGCCCTGGGAGGCCCGCCCGCGGTTCCGCTCCGCAGAGATCTCGAGCTGGCCGGTCGGACCGAAGAATCCGACGATGCCCCGCTTCACCTCGAGGTTGTCGAAGACGGTCTGCAGCGCCGCCTCGAGGAGCTTCTGCCGGTCCTGGAGGTTGTAGATCACCTCGCTGAAGTTCTGCAGGATGCGCAGGTTCCTCTGCGACCGCGTGTTCTGCAGGCCGAGGCCCGAGAACGACGCCGTGTCATCGCCGGCGACGATCTTGGTCGGATCGCACATCCGCCGCATCGACTCGCGCGCATCGACGACCGTGGGAATCACTTCGGGGTCGGCGCTCGTCTCGCCCTCGTCTCCCCGGAACACGATGTTCGTGCCGCCGAGCGAGATGACGTCGCCGCGCCGGAGGACATGGCTCACGACGGGCCTCTGGTTGACCCGCACGGGATTGCGGCCGCCGACGTCCTGGATCACGAAATGCGGCCCGCGAGAGATGATGACGGCGTGCTGACGCGAGACCTGGGGATCGTCGAGCACGATGTCCATCGACTGGTCGCGCCCGAGGAATACCGGCGTCGCGGCGCTCTCGAAGTGGCGCACCCCGCTGGAGACCGGATGGTTCTCGCCGGCCGTCGCCTCGGGCGAGGAGGCGGAGGCTGCGGAGGAGGGTGTCGTGATCTCGAGGCGTAGCATGTCTGAGCATTCAACCGCAGGGTAGGAGGAGAGCTCACGGCGGGCGATGCATCTGCGCACCTCCCGCCCTTCACCGGCTCCGGACATCGAGGGAGAGACCCGAATCGCCGACCGCGGCGCGCGGCCGCGGCCCAGCGAAGCAAGGGCTCATGGTAGTGCTTCCGGGTGGCCCGCGCAAGCAGCGAGAGACCCGAAAGCCTTAAGTTCTTGAATCATAAAAGCTTGCTGGAGCGATCATGCCGGATTCCCCGACAATGGATATTCCGACACTCGCTCAGGCGCGCCAGGCAGACCGCTTGCCAGCCGCGTTCTCCCTTGCGCCGCATCGTCACCGCACCTATCCTAGCCCCCAGTTGTCCCGCCCGGAGCGGGTATGGATCCAGGCGAGCCCCTCGTCGGCGGGGCGGCTTCTCGCAGAGCGCAGGAGAGTTCCAGCCATGGCGAACCAACCCGGCGACCCGCAGCCCCGGTGCGGACGTCTGCAGGGCTCGCGGTGTCCTGCCGGCCGCGTCTTCCACCCGCTCGTGACTCCAGGCCTCCGCGCGAGAGCGGCGATCGACCGCTGGCTCGTGCTGGCCGCTCTCGTGCTGGGGGGGTGCGCTCCCTATCGCTCGCTCGAGATCCCCAACCGGGCCGCGCACACGCTGCCGAACCGCCAGGAGAAGCTGGGCCTGACGGCGGCGCTGCAACTGTTTCTCAGCCCGGAGAGCGTGGATCGCCACTTCGGTCCGGATCTCTGGGAGGCCGGTTACTTCCCCGTGGCCGTCTGCTTCGAGAATCGGGGAGCGGAATCCGTCGAGATCCGGCGCGAGGAGTTCCAGATCTGGCTCGAGTCGGGACGCGACATCTCGGATGCCGACCAGCTCCGGCCGCGCCCCCTCTCGGAGGTCGCCGGCGCTTGCCGGCGGTCCACGGCGGCGGCGTATCTCTGGCTCCCCTTGCTGGTCTTTCCCGCCATCTGGGCGCACCGGGAGATCGCGGATTACAACTACGATCTCGCGAGCGATCTCCAGGCGAAGGCGCTTCCCCCGTACTACCGCCTCGAGCCCGGCGACCCTCCCTTGCAGGGCTGTCTCTTCTTCACCAGGCCCGAGGGCGTCGAGGATCTCGCCGAGTACCTGAAGAGCGCCGAACTCTGGCTGGACGCCAAGGTGGAGGGATCTCGCTTCGCGTGGGAGGGAAACGAGGAAAGAGACTCAGAGACCGGCGAGGACAAGGTCGGCGAGACCATCACCTTCATCCTCTCCCTCAATGGAGGAAAGCAGTGATGGGGATCCAC
>JAFGKN010000169.1 GCA_016928605.1 Planctomycetota bacterium
CAGCCGCAACCGCAGCCGCCGCAGCCGCAACCGCAGCCGCCGCAGCCGCAACCGCAGCCGCAGCCGCAACGGCAACCGCAACTCTGCAGCCCCCTCCCGCGGCTTCCCCTCTGCTCCCGTTCCTCGTACAATCCTGGCAGTCCACCTGCGCTTTCGCGCGCCCGCGTCTCCCCCGAAGGAGCGGGGGCGAGACGCGATCCCCTGGTCCCGCGCTGGCTCTCATGATTCTCGCAGGCATCGACGAAGCGGGTTACGGCCCGCTGCTGGGTCCGCTCGTGGTCTCCGCGGCGGTCTTTCGCGTCCCGGACGAGGCAGCCCGCGGCGACCTCTGGGATCTGCTGGCCCCTGCGGTGAGCCGCAGCGCCCGATCGAGAGCCGTGCCGGTCGACGACTCGAAGAAGCTCTTCCGCCAGAAGAAGGCGAAGGCCCTCCTCCACCTCGAGGAGGGCGTCCACCCCTTCCTCCTCATCCGGCACGGAGCTCCGATCTCCGATCTCCGCTCGCTCCTGCGGAGCGTGGCGCGCCGGGGCAGCGAGCGCGCGGATGCCTATCTCGACGCCTATCCCTGGTACGAGGGCCGGAATCTCTCGCTCCCGGTCGACACCTTCCTCCCCGTCATCCGACGCCTGGCCGACGGGCTGAGGCGGCGACAGGAGGAGTGCGGCGTCGAGCTCCTCGGGCTCGCGGCCTATCCGATGGAGGTGGCCGAGTTCAACGAGCGGATCGAGAGGATCGGCGACAAGGCGAGCGTCTCGTTCGAGGCGATCGGCCACTTCCTGCGCCGCATCTGGAAACAGATGGAAGGAGAGGCGACCCGCGTCCTGATCGACCGCCAGGGGGGCCGCATCCGGTACGCCGCCTCGCTCTTCGAGGCTCTCCATCCCCGCGGCATCACCATCGAGGAGCAGGGCCCGGAGCGCTCCGTGTATCGGCTGGCGCGCCGCGGCGCCCGACCGAGCTCTCCGCTCTTCGAGGTTTCCTTCGCCAAGGGAGGCGACGAGCAGAGCCTCCCGGTGGCGCTGGCCTCCATGCTCTCGAAGTACCTGCGGGAGCTCCACATGTCCATCTTCAACCGGTACTGGCTGGAGAGGATGAAGGGCCTCGAGCCGACGGCCGGCTACGTGACCGACGGCCGGAGATTCCTCGAGGAGACGCGCGAGCTCCGCAGGGATCTCCGCATCGACGATCGGATTCTGATCCGGAGGAAGTAGAATGGCGGGTAACCGTCCACCGGCGATGCACCCGCCTGCGGCCGGAGGCGAGCAGGCCGATCACCGGCCCCTCCGCGGTGCCGAGGCACGAGGGACGATGGCCCTCCCGGCCCGCGGGGCATGGACCGGTAAGAGAAGCGTAGACCCACCACCCGCCGCGTCTTTCCGGAAATGAGCAGCAAAGCGATGTCTCCCCCTGGCCGCGCTTCAGAAAGCCGGTGTCTTTTCCGAAGTAGCGTTAGGTGTTCACCAGCTCTCCGGGAGACAGCCCATGAGTGTTCATTACGAGACAACCAAGCGGGAGTTCGTCAAGATCCAGACGGACATCCCCGTCCGCTACAAGTTTCTGAGCCGCACGATCTCCATCGACTCCAGCAGCATCTACGAGGGGATCACCTCAAAGCTGAGCGGGTCGGGACTCCTCCTGCTCGGCAGGGTCCCCTCCTTCAGCTGGATCCCCGGTCTTCTGATGCAGGAGATCCTCGTGGGCATCAACCTGCTGCTGCCGGCGGCCGACGAGCCGATCAAGGCACTCTGCGCCGTCAACTGGGTCGAGAAGATCCAGAAGGGAAGCGACAAGTGCCCGCTGGGGCTTCGCTTCGAGGAGATCAGCAAGGAGCACGAGGACATGCTCCTCAAGTTCGTGATCAAGGCGCAGATCACCCACTGAGACGGCTCCGCCCCGTGAGCAACCTCGACATCCTCCATCGAGCCTCCGTCCCTCTCCTCCTCGCGCTGTTCCTTCTCTCCTCGAGCGGCTGCGCGAGCCCCGCGCCCCGCCGGGGATTCATCGCCTTCTACAATCCCGGCGGGCGCACAGGGAGAGGTCTCCAGGCGTCCGCGGCCACCCTGGTCTACTACAGCCTCGAAAGCACCGACGCAGAAGAAGAGCTCGTCGAGGATTCCCATGGCATCCAGGTCGAGGTGGGACAGGTCGCTCCTCGCTGGACGGCGCGACTGCCGGCGGACGACACGCCTCGTGTGGCCAGGAGGGCGTTCAATCTGCTCAACCCGGTCCCCACCGAGCTGGCGGAGGATGAGTTCGCGGAGCTCTGGAGGATGCTCGAGAAGGCGGGGATCTTCGACCTGCCTCCTTACGAGGGGAGCCGCCCGCCGGAGGGCAAGGCCTTCTTCCTCCTCGACGACACGGAGAACCAGACCATCTTCGTCCGTCCCGAGACCGACGCGCTGTCCAGCGTTCAGACGCTCGAGCACCTCACGATCTGGGGGCGGGCGAGCCAGGTGATCCTCACGGGCACGTACTCGGAGAGGCTGCACCGCGCGATCGATCGGCGCGAGCTGCGGTCGACGCCCTGACGCTTCCTTCCGGCGCATCGGGGAACTGCGCGACGCGGGCCTCACCGCCTCGAAAACCAGGGGGCGTCCGCTACAATGGGATGCCATGAACGACGCATCGGCCAGCCCCGCCTGGTTTCGCACGCACTTCAACGAGGACTACCTCGTCATCTACTCGGGGCGCAGCCAGGAGCAGGCGGACCAGGAGGTCGATTTCGTGATCCGCCAGCTCGGGATCCGGACGGAGGAGACGGTGCTCGACCTCTGCTGCGGCTTCGGCCGCCACCTGGACGCGCTCCGCAGGCGCGACATCTCCGCGGTGGGCGTCGATCTCTCTCCATCGCTGCTGGCGATCGCCCGGGAGCGCCTCCGCGTCCCGCTCGTCTGCGCGGACATGAGGATGCTGCCCTTCACCGGCGGAGGGGCGGGATTCCACGCGCTCGTCAACTTCTTCACCAGCTTCGGCTACTTCGAGACTGCCCGAGACAACATCGAGGCGGCTCGCGAGATGGCTCGAGTCCTCCGCCCGGGCGGCCGCTTCTCGATCGACCTCATGAACCGCGAGCCCGCGATCGCGGGCCTCATCCCGCGCTCCGAGCGGAGGAAAGGCGAGATTCACATCGTCGAGGAGCGATCCTTCAACGAGAGGCGCTCGCGCATCGAGAAATCGATCCGCGTCACGGACCTCCGGAGCGGAGTTGAGCGGAGCTATTTCGAATCGGTGAGGGTCTACAGCCCGGCGGAGATCCGAGATCTCCTCGAGACGGCGGGGCTGGCGGTCGAGAGGCTCTTCGGAAGCTCCCGCGGAGAGCCTTTCGGTCCCGAGAGCCCGCGCATGATCGTGACGGGCCGGAGGAGATCGCCGTGACCCGACCCTCCGTCCA
>JAFGKN010000804.1 GCA_016928605.1 Planctomycetota bacterium
GCGGCGGCTGCGCTTCCTCGGCGGGATGCACTCGAGCTCGCTCGACGAGCTCGCCGTGGTCGATCTGAAGCTGGACGCGGGCTCGCCTTGGGAGGAAATCGTTCTCGAAGAGCCGGCGTGGCTGCGCTACTTGAAGGTGGAAGTGCTGGCGGCGGACGATCGGGCCGCGCCGTATGTGGCTTTCAACGAAGTGCAGGCCTTCGGCGCCGGCCTCAGCGCGCCGCGCCCCGTGCATCGCGCCGCCGCGGATGAAAACAACAACATCACCTTCGATGGCAAACCGTTCTTCCCCGTGTACGTGTACTACCTCCGCTCGAGCCGGGAGGCGGCGGGCTGGGGCTTCAACACGGTGCTCGAGACGTACGACCTGGCGCCGGACTCCGCGCGGCTCGCCGTACTGGACCGGGCGGAGGACCTGGGCCTCAAGGTCATCGGCCACGTGCCCTGCGTGGATACCGAGGCCGACCGCAAGCGCGCGCGCAACCAGCTGCTGGCTGCGCGCCACCATCCCGCGTTGCTGGGCTACCTGATGTCGGACGAGGCCGGGCACGACGAGGCGGCGATGCAGGCGGACGAGCGGCGGGCGGCCTTCATCAAGCGGCATGACCCGAACCACTTCACCATGCTGAACGATCTCTACCCGCAGAACTATCCACGCTCGTCGAAGGTCGTGGACGTCTTCTCGATCGATCCCTATCCGCACATCGTCGGCCAGCCGTACTCGTATCAAGCCCTCGCGGTGGACGCCGCCTACAGGGCGGTCGACCACAGGAAGCCCGTGGTCGTCGTGAACGCGTCCTGGGGCTCCATCATCAGCCCCGTCGAGAACCGGTTGAACGTGTATCTGGCCTTGATCCACGGAGCCAAGGGGATCTCCTGGTACGAGGCGGGAGTGCGGCTCGACCACGCGGATCACTGGGCCAGCATCCTGCGGTGCACCGGCGAGATCCGCCGGCTCGAGCCCGTTTTGTTCGCGCCGGATCCCCCGCCGGACTCACCCCTCCTGACGCACACGACGATCGAGAACCCCAGCGCTCGGATCGACGTGATGATGAAGGAGGTGGGAGAGGAGGTCTGGATGCTGGCCGCCAACTGCGAGCCGCGCGAGGCGACGGTGCATCTTTCCTTCGGGTGGGGACGGAGCATCACCGTGCGGGAGGTGATGGCCGACCATCCGGCGGTCTGGAGCCTGGACCGGCGCGATTTCACTCCGATCGACGGCTGGCCGCCGCCGGAGGATCGCGAGCCGGTCCGCGAGGCTCGCCCGATCGCTTTCGTGTTTCCAGCTTGCGGGGTGCGAGTGCTCCGGATGAAGCCGGCCGGGCCGATCGGACCGTATTACGCACCGCGCGGCGAAGGCGCGCCGCTCGCACGGGTCAACGAGTCTCTGCTGCGCAAGGCCGCCGAGCGAATCAAGAGACTGCGCGAGCAGGGCAAGACGGCCGAGGCCAGGGAGGTCATGAACCGGTTCTGGGCGCAGTATGGGGGCCGCGTGTCGGTGGACGACCTGGCGGCCCTCATGGACGAGGCGACCGATGAAGACACCAGCCCCGAGGAGATCCTCGCGGGCTACGGCCGGCTGGCCGACATGCATCCGGAGGCCAGGAGCTGGCCGCAGTGGGTCTTCCGCGTCGTGCGATGCCTCGTGAAGGCAGGGAAGCACGGCGAGGCCCGCGCCTGGGTGGACAAGGTGATCCGGCGCGCGCCGGGGTCTCTCTGGCGGGCCAATGCCGAGGCTCTTGTCGCCCCCGCTTCGGCCCGCGAGGGGCACAAGCCTTGGATCGCGGCGGCCAGCACGACGCGCGCCCCCGTCATCGACGGCGAGCTCGATGAGCCGGTCTGGCGAGAGCGCGTCGCCTTCAAGAACACCGTCTTTCTCGATGCGAGCAAGAAACCGCAGGCGACTGAGTTCGCCGTCGCCTACGATGCCGAGGCCCTTTACTTCGGTATCAAGCTCATCGAGCCGGAGCTGCCGCGGATTCGCCGGCGCATCGACAAGGACGACCGCGAGGTGTGGGCGGACGACTGCATCGTCCTCTACCTGGACCCGCGGCTGGACTACGACAGCTACATCCAGCTCATCTTCAACTCGCTGGGCACCCAGTGGGACGGCTGGGGCAACCGGCGCGGCGCGGATGCGAGGGCGGATTTCGCCGTCGAAAAGAAGGTCGTTCTCAAGGAGGACGCCTGGCAGATCGAGCTGAGGATTCCATTCGCCGAGCTGAAGAAGATCCCGCCCCCCGCTTCCGGGACCGTCTGGGGTTTGGGTCTCCAGCGCTGGCGGCACGTGGAGGGGGCCCTGTTCACCGTCTGGGGGAACGAGCGAGGCACATCGCTGGACAACCGGGCCGAGACGCTCGGCTTCCTGGTCTTCGAGTGACGCCCGAGCAGGACGCGGCCGCGAGCGGGGCGTCCAGCGCGCTTCGCAGTCGATCCTCAGCGAGCCGCGAGGCTCTGCAGCGGGGCGTTCAGCGCTGTTCGCAGCCGCCTCCGACATCGTTCCGGTCCGCGATCTTGGGCAGCGCGAGCCCTCCCACCGCTGTGCGAGGCCGCGCTCGGCGCTCACGACTCCGGCGAAAAGCCGATGACATCGCCGCTCTGGAGCGAGACCGCGATCCTCGAGCCGTGGCCGACAGCGATGCCGCCCTTGACGGCGGGCGACGAAAGCTCCGTCTTCCAGATGATCCGGCCCGTCTCGAGATCGAGCGCGGCGAGGCCGGATGTCGTCCGGTCGTCCCCGCCCGTCTGAGCCGCGGCGAGGATGGCGTCCGGGCCGACGACCAGGCAGTTGAACCGGTGGCCGGCGATTTCCCAGAGCGCCTTGCGCGGCGGCGGCTGGCGGCGCTCGGCTCTCTGCTCACCGGGCGCATCCGCCGCCGGCGCCGCGCGCTGCTGCGGCGCGAGGAGCGCGAGTGGGGAGTGGCGGCTGCCCTCGTACATCGCCTCGTACCGGAGCGTCCTGCCATCGGCCAGCGTGTGCTCCAGGGAGAGGTACTGGCCGTACTCCGGGAAGTAGGAGTAGAAGGCCGTTGCGAACTGCGAGTTCACACCCTCGTACGGCTCGTTGAGGCACTTGCCGGTCTCGAGATCGTAGCGGGCCGTGTGGTAGACGCCGCCGCCGAGGAAGCGCAGCTCGCCTCCGGCGAGGAAGAGCTCGCCCTGCAGGCTGATGCCGCTGCGGACCTTGTCGGAGAGGGTGCCGGAGGAGTCGTTCGACCAGCGGGGCTCGCCTGTGGCTCCGTCCAGCGCGACGACGTGCGTGCCGTCGTAGTGCGCGATGCCGGCCGCGGCGTAGACGACTCCATCCCGCGCGATGACTCCGCCGGCGACCGGCCAGGTCGACATCAGCTTGCCGTAGACCGGCATCCAGCGCGTCCGCGGCGCGACGCGGTAGCTCCATAGCCTCTTGCCCGTCGCCGCCTCGATGGCGTGGACGCGCCCGTCGGCCGAGCCGACGTAGGCTCGCCCATCGGCGATCGCCGGCGGGTAGTGGACCGCTCCGCCGGTGTAGACCTTCCACCTCTCGGCGCCCGCCGAGTCGATGGCGCGGACCGCGCCGGCCCCGTCGCCGAAGAACGTCAGGCCGCCCGCGATGACCGGCGCGGTGGGGAGGCTGCCCGGCGAGACCGCACAGGTCCAGTCTCTCTTCACGCGGCGCGGGATCGCGACGCCGGTGATCGGCGTGCGCTCGTTGTTGGCGAGATAGGTCGGCCAGTCGCCGGGGCGGATCTCGAGGTCCGCCACGGCCGCGGGGCGCTCGGGGTACATCCGCAGCCGCTCCTCGTCGCCGCTCTTTTTCGAGTAGAACTCCGATGCCGGCCCGGCGGCGATGTGCCCGTAGAGCGAGAGC
>JAFGKN010000805.1 GCA_016928605.1 Planctomycetota bacterium
AGCGCCCAGGTATCGTCGATGTCATCGCCGATGTCAGAGTCGTAGATCACGGGCACCGGCGGCGCCTTTGCCTCCCCGCCGGCCTTCTCCTCGGCCAACGCCTTTCCCGCCGGCAGGTTCCCCCCCGCGGCCAGGATGAGTCCCAAAAGGCCAGTGCAAAGCCAACGTGTCCGCATCATCGCTATCACCTCGTCTCTTCTCTGAGTACCGTCCCTGGCGGGGACTTCTCGCCGTGACAAGCCTGTACAGCATAGCAGGTATCTGTTGCGGATGCCCGCGGATACAGCTGACCGCGGTGAACGATGCCGCTGAATGACCATAGAGATGGGCTGCGGCAGCTGATCCGCTATCCCATCCGGAAGCCGGCGATCGATTCGCAACAGATACTAACAGAGGCGCATCCTTTCAGCGCACGAGTTTTCGCCCGTTCCGCGAGAAGCTCGGCCGGACGCGGCCAGGCCGCCGCCCGGCGCTGAGAGCGGCGCTCGAGCGGACGGAGACGGCGCGCGGCGGACGCGAAGGTGCCGTCCCGGCGCGTCGATTCCGCGCAGGCCGGCATATCGCCGGTAAGCGGATCCGCGGTATCATGGCCGCGACGGTTGGACGCAGGAGGAAGCCATGCGCAGAAACGATGCTCGGAGCTGGATGGGGCTGTCGCTTCCCTTGCTCGTCGGTCTTCTCTGCCCGCCTTCCGGGGCCGCCCGCGAGATGCATGTGGCGAAGACCGGCAGCGACGCGGGGCGCGGCGACTCGAGCCAGCCCTATCTCACCATCGGCAAGGCGGCCGCCGAGGCGGAGGAGGGAGACACGGTCATCGTGCACGCCGGCACCTACCGCGAGCGGGTCTCCCCAGCCCGGGGCGGCTCGAGCGAGGAGCGGCGCATCATCTACCGCGCGGCTGCAGGGGAGGAGGTCTTCATCAAGGGATCCGAGCGGATCACCGGCTGGAAGGAGCAGGGAGGAGGTGTGTGGAAGGCGGAGATCCCGAATCGCTTCTTCGGGGCGTACAACCCGTACGCGCTCCGGCTCTCGGGAGGCTGGCTGAACTACGGCGACTGGCACCATCGGGGCGACGTCTACCTCGGCGGCGAAGCCTGCCTCGAGAAGAAGACCATCGAGGAGGTGAGAGCGTCCGAGCGGTCCTGGCACTGTCAGGCGTCGGACGAGGCGACGGTGATCCACGCCAACTTCGGCCCGGCCGATCCCAACCGGGAGCTGGCGGAGATCAACGTCCGCGAGTGCCTCTTCTTCCCCGAGGTGAGCGGCCTCGAGTACATCACCGTCGATGGCTTCCATTTCCTGCACTCGGCCGAGAACTGGCAGCCGCCGACGCTGGAGCTGCAGGTGGGAGCCGTGGGCCCTCGGATGGGCAGGCGCTGGATCATCCAGAACTGCACGATCACCAACGCCCGCTGCGTGGGCATCATCCTGGGCCATGCGCCGGGCGTCGAGTACACCGACATCGACGCCTACGGCGATCACATCGTCCGCAACAACACGATCCGGCGCTGCGGGCAGGCCGGCATCGCGGGGCAGAAGGGCGCCACCCGCTCCCTCATCTACGGGAACTTCATCGAGGACACCAACTACCGGCGCGAGTTCGGGGGATGGGAGACCGCGGGGATCAAGTTCCACAACAGCGTGGACACGGTGATCGAGGGCAATCTCATCCGGGGGGTCTACCACCAGATGCAGGGAGCGTTCGGCATCTGGATCGACTTCGCCAACCAGGGCACCCGCATCACCCGCAATGTCATCTACGGGACGGAGGAGGCCACGGTCTTCCTGGAGATGAACCACGGCCCGGCGCTGGTCGACAACAACGTGCTGATCGGCAGGGAGGTCAGGAGCAACTCCGAGGCCACCGTCTTCGCGCACAACCTGTTCGTCGACTGCGGGTACGTGTATCACCCCGACCTCCAGCGAAGGTCCCAGTACTACAAGCCGCACACCGCGGTCCCCGCGGGCCGGAAGACAGGGACCGCCCAGGACGACAAGTGGCTCAACAACATCTTCGTGCGGACCGGGCTCGACAAGGTGAAGGATGCTCCGGGATACGCATCGGACCACAACGTGTTTCTCGAGGGGGCCCGGAAGAGCTCCTTCGGCGACCAGCACAGCCTCGAGGAGCCGTCCGCGACCGGCTTGACGATCGCGAGCAGCCCCCGCGGCGCCCGGATCACCTTCTCCGTCAGCGAAGCTCTTCTCCGGATGGAGGCGCCGCTCGTCGAAGCGGACCGCTTCGGAGTCTTTCCGACCGTCGGCCAGGCCCTCGAGGACCGCCACGGCCGGCCGATCCGCGTGGACACCGACCTCAGCGGGAGGAAGTTCTCGCGTCCGGTCCCCGGCCCCCTCTCGGACCTGAAGCCCGGCGCCAACACCATCCTCTGGCCGCCGCCGGCGCCGAGCCGCGAGAGCCCGTAGCTGTTCGAGCGCTCGCGATCCAGCTACTTCGCAGGAGCCCGAAACACGACGCGGTAGGTCGTCGCGGGATCGCACCTTCCGGGGTTGGGGACCAGGATAAAATCATCCGCGATCAACGGCTCGAGCGCGCTCCCCTCGACGACTTCGGCCTTGCCGATACGATGGGGCAGGATCTCGACGATCGGACGTCCGCCTCTCTGCGAGCCATTTCGATTCACGGGGTCGAAGGAGCGCTCGCCCAGCTTCGGCTCGATCAC
>JAFGKN010000170.1 GCA_016928605.1 Planctomycetota bacterium
GCCCGTGGCTCGCGATCGCCGGGTGGGGGACCTCGCCGATCTGTCCCTCCACGGCGGCTCGGGCGGTTCCCGCGAGATCTTCGCGCCTGGCGGGGAGTGCGGCATCGAGATCCTCTTCGAGGACGACCGCCTCACGGTGCTCTCGAAGCCCGCTGGCATCCCGGTGGTGCCCGATCGCAGAGGCGGGCTGGAGAGCTGCCTCGGCTCTCTCATCCGCCGCGAGCTCGAAGCCCGCAGGACCAAGCCCCTCGAGTCCTATGTCCGGCCACGGATCGTCCACCGCATCGACCGATTCACGAGCGGCGTGGTGCTGGTGGCCAGGACGCCTGCGGCGGAGCGGGCGCTCGGGGACCTCTTCGAGAGGCGGAGGGTCGTGAAGGAGTACGTCGCCATCGTGAGCGGCACGGTGGCCGCCGCGCGGATCACCGTGATCTGCCCCGTCTGCGAGGGGCGCAAGGGCCGTATGCGCGCGGGGCAGCAAGGTCCGGAGGCCGAGACGCGCTTCGATGTGCTCGAGCGCTACGGCTCCTTCACGCTGGTGCGTGCGCAGCCCAGGTCGGGGCGGATGCACCAGATCCGCGTCCACGCTGCGGCGGTCGGCCACCCTCTGGCGATCGATCCCGTCTACGCGCCGCGGGGACGTCTCGCAGCGCCTCGGCCGCCCGGCATCGAGCGACTCACGCTGCACGCGTGGAGATACTCGCTGCCGCCCGAGTGGGGGGAGCTCGGCTCGAGGGTTTTCACGGCGCCGCTTCCCGCCGACCTGCGCCGATCCATCGATCTGTTGCGGCAGTCGGCTTCGCGGTGAGCGCCGTCGTCGGCGAGGGTCAGGACTGCGCCGCCGGCAGCAGCTCGAGCCCCGACTTCTGGCGGGCCATGAGCTTGAGCAGCGTCTGGATGATCGCCTTCTGCGTCCGCTCGCGGCGCGTCAGCTTGGAGTCCTCGGTCCCCGACAGTCCCTGGAGGAAGTTGTTCAGCGCGGTCATCTCCCGGACGTAGTCGGGATAGAGCTGGTCGAGGCAGATCTCCAGGTTCTGGTGGAAACGATCGGCGACCAGTGAGACGAGCTTCTCCAGCTTCTCCCTCTCGCCGAGGTGCGGGAACTGGCGGTCGACGTCGGCTCGGCTCGAGCGTATCGTCTCCTCCATCATCTGGACGAAGCGTCCCTCGGCCACCTCGGAGATCATCCTCAGGCGCGACTGCAGATCTCGAACCAGCATCTGCCGGAGCCTGGGCATCGAATCGAGCAGGGAGGTCAACGTGTGGCGTACGATCTGTGGCGCTTCCGCCTTCAGGTACCCCGCCAGGCTCGCGCGACCGTCGGGCAGAGCCTTCTCGAACTGTAGCCTTCCGATCTGCGTGAGGGCCTCCGCGTCCAGCTGGAACGCCATGTTCGTGAGGCCTCCCAGGGCGACCACGCACAGGATGTTCAGCACTATGCCGGAGACGAGGAGGGTCTTGTGCCTTCTCTCCGATCTCGCTTGCTGCCGGGCCAGCGACTGCTTGAGCTGCCGAAGACGAGCCTGGACCGCCTCCAGGCGATGGGTGGGATGCGAAGGCTGAGCGGCGTTCATAGTTCCATGATCTCCTGATCGAGCAGCTGGAGCCACTGGTGGATGAACTCCTTCTGGAGGTCGAAGGTCGTCTCATCGGAATCGGAAACATCGAAGGTCAAGAGAGTCTGCTGTACCTTCTCGACCTCCGCTCCGAAGCGGCTGGAGAAGTTCCCGATCACCTTCGCGACGGCGTTCACGGTGATCTCGTGGAAGCGGGCCTCCATGGCCTCCTGCTCCGCAGGGCTCCTGAGGCTCGGATAGACATCGAAGACCACCGTCTCGGTCCTCTGGAGCACGCGCGTCTGGGCCTCGTCGAGCCGCTTCTGGACGCCGGTGAGGATCTCGCCGCTCAGCTCGTCGAGCTCGGTCTCCATCCGGCGGCTGATCTCCGGCATCATCCGGGCGAGCTGTTTCTTGATCTCCTCCACGTAGACCGGCCCGATCTCCTGGCCGAGCGTGTTGAGCTCCCGCATCGCAAGCGGGCTCAGCTCCCGCATCTCGCCCTCGAGACTCCGCGTGAATCTGTCGCGGGTCCACTCGCTGCTCAGCTTGAAGTAGTTGATGGCGACGAACAGCAGGAGGATGAGACCAAGGCTCGTGCTGACCACGAGAGTCCAGCGCGAGCTCGACCGAGACCTCCGGGTTTCCTGCCTCGCGAGCATCTCGAGGTGCTTGACCTCTCGCTCGAGCGATTGGATGTCCTTCTCTACACTCATGGGCTTCTCGCACCTTCCAAGGGGTGAGGGACTCTCTACGGACCTGGAAGGCCCCTCCCGGGGCCTGCCCCATACCTATCCACTTCTTCGCGAACTCGGGCTCTGGACTTGAGTCAAAAGCGGCTCGGTCTGGCGAGATCCTGCCCGGCCGGAGGCGGATTCGACGGTTTCCGGAATCAGGTGCCGGCGGGCGCGCGCTGCGGCGGCTCCGGGCCGGTCTCATCCAGTGCGCTCCCGGCGAGGCCGCGCAGGCCGGGCGGAGCCCTCCCGTCTTTTCGCGGAATGCATCGCGCTGGGACGGCCGATACAGTAAGCGTATAGCTCCAGCGGCGATCGCTGCGATTGCGTGCGAGAGGCCCGCCGGGGCCGCGCGAGATCGGCGGCCGGAGCGAGGCGGCCTCCGGCGCAAGGGCTGTCGCCGGAGATCTGTATGTCTCAGGTGGACTTCGAACCATGAACAAGATCCTGATGCTCACCCGGGAGTATCCGCCCCACGTCTACGGCGGCGCCGGCGTCCATGTGGAGAACCTGACGCGAGAGCTCTCTCGACTTCTGGATGTCGAGGTGCGCTGCTTCGGCCACCAGGCGCATGGCGGCGCGCCCGGGCAGCCGGAGGTCACGGGATGCGAAGTTCCCGCCGACCGATTCGATCGGGTGGATCCGCGGCTGCGCCGCGCTGTCGAGCCGCTGGCGGTGAACCTCGAGTTCCTCCGCTCGCCCGTGGACGCCGACATCGTCCATTGCCATACCTGGTACACGTTGATGGCCGGCCTGTGGATCAAGCTCCTCTACGACATCCCGCTCGTCATCACCACTCATTCTCTCGAGCCGCTCCGGCCCTGGAAGGAAGAGCAGCTCGGGCGGGGCTATTCGCTCTCCTCGTGGATCGAGCGGACGGCGCTGGAGTCGGCAGACGCGGTGGTCGCCGTCTCTCGCGACACGCGGAGGGAAGTGCTCGAATGCTACTCGATCGATCCCTCGCGCGTCCGGGTCATCCACAACGGCATCGACCTGGAGGGATACCGCCCGAAGGATGCGGGGACGACTCTGAAGAAGTACGGAATCCCCCAGGACAGGCCCTATATCCTCTTCGTCGGCCGGATCACGCGCCAGAAGGGCGTCGTCCATCTCGTTCGCGCCTTGCAGCACGTAACGCCCGAGTTCCAGGCCGTGCTCTGCGCCGGCGCGCCGGACACCGACGGGATCCTGAGGGAGATGGAGACGGCCGTGAACGAGGCGCAGTCGCGGAGGCCCGGCATTCACTGGATCCCGGAGATGGTCGCGGTCGACGACCTGATCTCCCTGTACAGCGGCGCAGCCGTCTTCGTGTGCCCTTCCGTCTACGAGCCGTTCGGGATCATCAACCTGGAAGCCATGGCCTGTCGCTGCCCCGTCGTCGCCGCGCGCGTGGGAGGCATACCCGAGGTGGTCGTGCACGGCGAGACCGGTCTCCTGGTCGACCTGGAGCCCGGCGCCCCCCCCAGTTTCGAGCCCCGTGATCCGGAGCGATTCTCCCGCGATCTGGCCGGCGCCGTCAACCGTCTGGCGGCCGACCCCGATCTGCGCCGGCGCATGGGAGAGGCCGGACGGCGGAGGGTGGAGGAGCGATTCTCCTGGGAGAGCATCGCGCGCCAGACGCACGACCTCTACCAGGAGCTGGGGGTGCCGGCCGCTCCCGCA
>JAFGKN010000806.1 GCA_016928605.1 Planctomycetota bacterium
CCTGCTGTCCCTGCTGTCCCTGCTGTCCCTGCTGTCCCTGCTGTCCCTGCTGTCCTTGCTGTCCCTGCTGTCCTTGCTGTCCCTGCTGTCCTTGCTGCCCCTCTTGTCCCTGCTGTCCCTCCGGATCGCGCTCGCCGCCCTCGCCGCGAGCGGCGTCGCGGCTCCGGAGCTCCTCCGTCCGCGAGCGGACATCGCCCTGGCGCCGCTCGAGGTCTCCCAGGTCGCCGCCCTCTCCGGCTCGAGCGCTCTCCGCGTCCTTCTCGATCGACTTCTGGTCGCGGATCAGGTCCTCGAGCCTCTCGAGCTCCTCCGAGATGGCCCGCGAGTCCGCCTCCGCCTGCGCGGCGTCGTCCGAGGCGATCAGCTCGCGCGTCTCCTCCCCGACCACCTGGTCGAGCCCCTCGAGGATGTCGCGCAGCCTCTCGATCGCCTTGAGCAGCTCGCGGGGGTCGATGTCCTTCTCGAGCAGGATGTCGAGGAGATCGCCCAGATCAGCCGAGACATCCTTCTGGGTATCCACCGCCTCGTCGAGCTTCCTCTCGTCGATGAACCGCAGGATGCGCTCGAGCTTCTCGCGGACCAGCGACTGGCGGGCCCTGCGGAAGGCCATCTGCAGCTTGGCGGCGTTGCGCGGCTCGGTGGCGAGAAGGAGCCTCGAGAGGCGGTCCATCGTCTCCTCGAGCTTCTGGATCGCGGCGAGCGCCTCCTCCTCCTTGACGCGCCCGAGGTTCGGCAGTCCCTCGCTCCGCTCTCCCGACTCGGCGGCGGGCCGCTCCGCCGGAGCGGAGCTCCCCTCCTCGGCCGTCGCCCGGGGGGCCGGTGCCCAGAGGCCCGCCAGGAGCGCGATCGCCAGCATCGCAGCGAGCGCCTCCGCGCAGATCGTCGGCTTGGCCGCGAGCCCTGCCGGGAGGCTGAGGGCCTGATGGATCTTCCGTGCGCCTAGCATGGCTGGTGAACCTCCCCTCATCGCCGGGTCTGCGGAAGCGAGCCGTCACCGCCCGAGCCCCGGCTGCGCGGCGTCTCCTCCGGCGTCGCTTCCTCGAAGATGCCATCCTCGCCGCCGCCGGAGAAGATCTTCTCGATCTCCTCCCTCAGCGACTTCCTGACGGCCTCCGTCGATTCCTGGTGCGTCCTGATGATACCCCGCAACCGCGTGACGATCTCGGTGAATCCCTCCAGCCGCACCATGCTGGCGAGCACCTTGTCCAGCGTGTCGAGCTGCAGCTCGATCTGCGCCGCGAGCGCCAGGCCCCGATCGATCCGCTCCCGGACCGCGGCCGCGTCCCTTACCCCCCCGAGCAGGACCGAGCAGCCCGGCATGGAGGTCTCCGCGAGCTCCCGGAGAGGCCCGATGATGCTCGCGGCCAGCCGCCGGAGGTCATCCGCGCCGCCGATGCGGTTGTTCTCCATCTCGGTGAGGATCTGCGCGATCGCGGCGGCGATCGCCGCCACCTGGCTCGCCTGCTGCCGCTCGACGCGCGCGAGACCGAGCATCTCCTCGACGACCTGCTTCTCGAGAGAGCCCTCCTTCTGCCACGACTCGGCCAGCAGGCGGTAGACCGCATCGCGCACCGCCTTCTCCTGCTCGATGACCCTCTCCAGGACGCGCCGCTGCTCCTCCTCCCGCCGGATGAACTCCTCGCTCAGCCGCTCGGGAGTGACCACGAGGAAGCTCAGCGCCCCGGAGTAGCCCGTCTTCGCGCCGTCGAGGGCGTCGTTGTCGACGCCGCCGACGCGCACGTCGAGGCGCTTCTCGGGCTCGATGCCGAGGCTCCCCACCTCCCAGATGCGGATGACTTCGACCCGCTCGTCCGGCGTCTCCGGATCCCCGAGCGCCGCCTCGCCCGTGGTCTCCCTGCGCTCCTCGTCGACCACGCTCCAGGCGAGGTGCAGGTGCTCGATCCGGTAGTCGTCCACGGCCTCGATCTCGAGCGGCATGCGGGCATCGGCGGTGATGAGGGTGCCCAGGCCCGATGCAGCGGCTCGCACGACGGGGAGGCGGTCGGGCAGCAGGTGGAGGCTGAAGCGGAAGAGATGGTCGGGAGGGACCTCCTCCGCGTCCTCGAGGCGGACGACGACGCCCCCTCCGGCGGCCGGCTCGTAGGAGCCGGAGATTCCGGTGCGGTCCGAGGAGACCTCGAGAGGGATCTCGCGGCTCTCCGTCTCGAGCCAGGCCCTGCGCAGCGCCTTGTTGGCGCGTCCCTCCAGACGGAGGGTCGAGCCCCGCGGCGCCGCCAGCTCTCCGATCTCGCCGCTCGCGCGCTGCGGCTCGCGGCCGGTGTACTCCGGCGGCACGAGGGTGACATCGATCGCATCGAGCCGCGGCCTCGTGAGCGGCCGCACCTCGTAGGCGCTCGAGCGGAAGTCGCCGCCCTCCACGGTGAAGGAGAAGGGCTCGCTGACGGACGGATGCTCGTACACGAAGACCATGCCCTCTCCCTCGCGGAGTAGGTTGTGGCGCGCCGAGTCTTTCTCGTACCGGATGGAGATGGTGACCCGCAGGGGATCCTCGCCCTCCGCGCGCACGCGGATCTCGAGAGGATCGCCTTGGGGGACGCCGAGCCGGCCGTCCTGGAATCCCTCGACGACGAGCGTCGTGCGGTAGGGCCAGGGCTCGTCGGCGAGGAGCAGGTTGCGCCGCAGCCAGAGGGAGAACGTCTCGTGGAAGAAGCCCGCGAGGCAGGCGACGAGCGCGACCGCCGCGAGGCTCCGCGCGAGCGTCGCGGCGAGCCTCCGCCGGTCGATCGCCTCGCGGGGAGGCAGCCCCTCGACCCGGTCCGCAGCGCGGTGCGCGACCGAGCGCATCAGGAGGAGCGTGAGGTCGGTGTCGGAGTCAGAGTCGGAGTCAGTGTCAGAGTCGGAGTCAGAGTCGGAGTCAGAGTCAGAGTCAGAGTCAGAGTCAGAGTCAGAGTCAGAGTCAGAGTCAGAGTCAGAGTCAGAGTCAGAGTCAGAGTC
>JAFGKN010000807.1 GCA_016928605.1 Planctomycetota bacterium
CCTCCTGGCGACGCTGGTGCTCCTGTTCTCCTTCAAGGGAGAGACCATCCTCGACAATCCGCTGACCATCCTCTGGATCTCCATCCCGCTCTTCATCCAGACCGTTCTGATCTTCGCCATCACCTACGCTCTGGCCCGGCTCTTGAGGTTCAGCTACCAGGACGCCGCACCCTCGGCGATGATCGGCGCCTCGAACCACTTCGAGGTGGCCATCGCCACGGCAGCCATGCTCTACGGCCTGGGCAGCGGAGCCGCCCTGGCGACCGTCGTCGGTGTGCTGATCGAGGTGCCGGTCATGCTGATGCTCGTCAAGATCTGTCTGCGGACGCGCGCCTGGTTTCCCGTCCGCCAAGCCGATCCGTCCGTCGAGGCGTGAAGCGCGGGAATTCCCTCAAGCGCTGGCAGCGTCCTTCCCTGCTCCTCCTCAAGGCGCCGTGTAGATGAGGTACACCCCGCCCAGGAGCACGAGCACGCCGCAGGCCCATCTCAGGTAGGTCGCGCCGCGGGAGTGCTGGTTCCATCTGAGGTAGCGCTGGACGGCGCTCGTGAACGTCCCTGCGAGCACGATGACCGAGCAGTGCCCCAGGCCGTAGGCGAGGAGCAGCAGGGATCCGTAGGCGAGGTTCGTCGCTGCGAGCTGGAAGGTGATCGCGAGCATGGGGGCCATGTAGGCGAAGGTGCACGGGCCCAGGGCGACGCCGAAGACGAGGCCCAGGACAAAGGCGGCGAGGGCGCCTCTCCTCTTCATCCCGACCTGACCTGGACCCGAGATGGGCAGCGGGATGACGTCGAGGAGGTGGAGTCCGACGACGAAGAAGATCACGGCGACGAAGTAGTTGCCGTAGGGGCCCACATCTCCCAGCATCCGTCCGGCGAGCGCCGTGATGACCCCGATCGCGGCGATGGTGAGGAGGATGCCCACGGAGAAGAGAGTCGAGATGAGAAACGCTCGGCGGACAGCCATCTGCCCCTGCCGGTCGATGAAGCCGACGATGAGCGGTATGCTCGCGAGATGGCAGGGGCTGAGAATGATGCTGAGGATGCCCCAGACGAACGAAGCGCCCAGGGCGATGGCCGGCGTCCCCTCGACGGCGCGGCTGATGGCGGTGAACAGCTGCTCCATGATGGTGATCCTCAAAAGCCGTACTCGAGCTGTGCGAAGGCCCAGTCCGCGGCGCCGTGATCTCCCGGCGTCCTGCGGACGAAATCGCCGGCGAAGATGCGCGCGTAGCCGAAGAGAAGAGAGAGTCCCTCGCTGACCCGCCACCGGAGCGTGGCAGCGGGCTGGGCGGACGGGGCCGCCTGGCGAACGGCAACGGTGTCCGCGTCCTCCCCTGCCCAGGCCAGGCAGGCGAGCATGCCGCAGGCGGAGAGCAGCGGCAAGCGATGCGGCAAGCCCGGATGGCTCCGGCAAGAGCGGCGGGTGTTCCAGCGGGGGAAGCGGCGCCGCCGCCGCGTCGTCGCTCGCTCGCCGGAGGTGTCGGGTCGTTGTCGTGCCCTCGTGCGACACCAGCCCCGACTCGCCACGCCGGAGCCGCCGGCGCGAGGAGCGCCCGTTGGCGGGCGGCGGCATCTGTGACGGCGCGGATTCACGCTGATGGCGCGGCGGATCGCTGGCCGCCGCCCGCCGCGCCATGGCCGGTGGTGGAGTCGCCTGCCGCGGGCGGACGCGGCAGGCCCGCGAGGCGTCGGGCCAGGTCGGCGGCCGATACCGCCGTCAACAGCAGGAGGCCCAGATCGAAGCCGGTGTACGCGAGGCGGGTGAGCGTCTCCAGCCAGCTCCATCGCAGCAGCACGAGAGCGCCGCAGAGGCCGGTGAACAGGATCAGCCACCAGAGGACGGCGGCGAGCCGGGGCGGCGTGCACTGGGTCGCGGTCTTCGCTGGATGCTGCAGCGCCAGCACCAGGGCGATCAGCAGGATGCCGCTGCCGATCCAGAAATGCACCGCGTCCAGGGTGAACCGGCGCACGGTCATGTACTCCACCCGGCCGGGCGACGAGGCCGCCAGAAGGCCGCCGATCACAAGGGCGGCGAGGGCGAGCCAGGAGAGCTTCGCGAGCACGGGGGGCGGAACGACGCTGTGACGCAGGGCGACGCCGCGGAGGGCCAGCAGGACGATCAGCGCTCCCATGAGCGCGAGCAGGGCGTAGGTGATGGGCTTCATCCACTCCTCGCGCCACGCGCCCAGCCAGATGGAGAGCGGCGAGAAACCGAGGATGGTGTAGTTCGGCGTCCAGCGCGGAGTGCCATCTTCAGGGGAGAACGCCGCGAGCAGCACCGGCTGGTCGAAGAATTGCGAGCTCCACGCGTGGCAGTCGGTGCAGCCGCCCGAGCCCAGCGCGGCCCGCGCCGGCTGCACGTCGTGATTGTACTTGTGCACGTTGGCGTAGGGGGATGCCTCCCACGCGGCCTTCTGCATCGCGCGGAACTCCGTCCCCGAGTGATACACGCGCTCATCGGAGACCCACACCACGCGCTTCCCTTCCAGATCATGGCCGAGGGAGGTCAGATGC
>JAFGKN010000808.1 GCA_016928605.1 Planctomycetota bacterium
CGGAGAAATCAACCTGGGTCGGTCGGCGGGGCGCGGGTCGAATCAACCTGGGTCGGGGCGGCGGGCAACCCGGGTCGGGGCCGCGAGGTTTCCTTTCCGTCCCGGAGCCCCTTTTGCTATCCTCTGGGCTTTCCGAGAATGCCCCGACTCCCCCGGCCCAGAGCTCGTGGAACTTCCGACGATGATGCACCCCAGATTCCAGTCCCTCCTCAAGTCGCCGCTCGACCGCAAGATCGTGCTCCTCGTGGCGGACGGTCTGGGAGGTCTACCCCACCCCGAGACGGGCCTCACCGAGCTCGAGACAGCCCGCATCCCGAACCTCGACCGGCTCGCGGCGAAGGGCTCCGGCGGGCGGATGCTTCCCATCTCCCCCGGTCTCACGCCTGGAAGCGGCGCGGCCCACCTGGCTCTCTTCGGCTACGATCCCCTCGAGGTCGATGTGGGCCGGGGGGTCCTCGAGGCGCTGGGCAGCGACTTCGAGCTCAAGCCGGGGGACCTTGCGGCCCGGGGCAACTTCGCCACCGTGGACAGCGACGGCATCGTGCGCGACCGCCGCGCTGGCGTTCCCCCCGACGAGGAGAACCGCCGGCTTTGCGCGAAGCTGATCGAAGGGCTCAAGGGCCTCTTCTCCGACATCGAGATCCACATCCTCTCCGGCAAGGAGCATCGCTTCGCCGTCGTCTTCCGGGGGAGGGATCTCGACGGCGCTCTCAACGACAACGACCCGCAGAGGGAGAACCTCCCGCTGGTCGAGATTCGCCCCGGGCGTCCCGAAGCGGCCCGCTCCCAGCAGGTCGTCCAGACCTTCCTCGACGCGGCCCGCGAGGTGCTGGCCGACGAGACGACCGCCACGGGCATGCTCCTCCGCGGTTTCTCCAATCCTCCGAGGATCACTCCGTTCGGGGATCTCTTCGGCGTCAAGGCGGGCGCCATCGCGGCCTACCCGATGTACCGCGGCGTGGCGCAGGTGGTGGGGATGGAGATCCTCGGCGTGCCCAAGGACTTCGAGGCGGAGGTGGCGCTCCTCGAGTCGAGGTTCGAGGATTACGACTTCTTCTTCGTCCACTTCAAGAAGACGGACAGCGCGGGGCACAAGGGCGACTTCGGCGAGAAGGTCCGGCAGATCGAGCTGCTCGATTCCTTTATCCCGCGCCTGGAGGCTCTCGGGCCGGAGGTTCTCATCATCACGGGAGACCACTCGACTCCGTGCATCCACAAGGAGCATAGCTGGCATCCCGTTCCCACCGTCATCCGATCGAGCCTCGCGATCGGCGCGGAGGGCGCGAGGTTCACCGAGCGCTCCCTCATGTGCGGCGACCTCGGCATCTTCCACGCGACGGACCTGATGCCGCTGGCGCTCGCCCACGCGTCCCGCCTCGACAAGTACGGAGCCTGAGCCGAGCGTTTTTCCTGCCGATCGGGGGCAGACGGGAAAGCCGGGGCGGAGGGCCCTCGGCGCTCTCGCCGGTGGACCATCCCCTCCTGCCCTGGGCTGCGGGGGGCGGCGCCATGTCGCGCAGCGACGTTACGGGCCCATCCCGCACGCGAGCAGGGCTCGCTTTCCCGGATGGGACCTTTTCTTCTCAGGCCATCAAGGGAAAGCTCTCATCGGGTCGATATCCGATGGACGGTCCAGAGAGGGGAGCAGCGCACTTCCACCTCAACAGCGAGGGGCGAACGAGCCATGAACGGCAAGGCATCCAACCGCCGCAGGACGAAGCTGGTCCGCGTCGATCTCCAGCTCAAGGTCGTCTTCATCATCCTTTTCGTCACCAGCATGGTCCTGCTGATCAACTTCCAGCTGGCCCTCGTGGGGCTGACGAGCCTCAGCAGCCAGTTCGGAGATTCCCCCCAGGCGCGAGCGGTCGTGGACGCGGTCCGCCAGACGCTGATCTACAAGTTCCTCATCTCGGTGGGCCTCGCCGTGCCCATCGCGGCGTCGCTCGGCATCCTCTACTCCTTCAAGTTCTGCGGCCCCATCTATCGCTTCAAGAAGTACTTCATGGACATGACCGCGGGGCGCTGGGACGAGCGCTGCTACCTCCGCAAGGACGATGACCTCAAGGACGTCGCAGCGAGCATCAACACCGGCTGCGATCTCCTGAGGAGCCAGATCCACAGCAGCCACGAGCTGCTCCAGGAGGCCAAGGGATTCCTCTCCCTCCAGCTCCAGGGACTGCATCCTGACGAGCAGAGGGAAGCTCTCGAGGCTCTGCTGGCGCGCGTCGCGGAGGAGGAGAGCACCTACGCGGACCGGCTCGGCGCTCCAGCCGCCGCGGAGGAAGGATCTCCCTGGGCTCGAGACGCGGAGGAGGCCTCCGGCGGGGAGCCGGTCGGAGCCGCGCGAGCGGAAGCGGAGCTCGAGCACCAGAGCTGATCGAGAGCCTCTGCCCCCGCTCGGCTCCGGCGGGCGGGTAAGGCCTCCTTGACATGTGTGTCCGCGGGCGCCCAGGCCTCCGCTCGGCAGGCCGCCCCGCAGCGCGGAAGGGGCGGGCAGGCCCGGCTCGGCTCCGCCGCGCTGTCTGTCCGAAGACCTTCTCCCGCATTGAGTTCGGATATGCGCCGGCTCTCTGGGGGGACGCGGCGTCACCCGCTCGAGCCGCTGGCCAGCCGTTTGCTCCGAGTCTACCGCCGGCGGAGGCTCTCCCGGAGTGAATCAACCATTCCCCGCGACCTGAGAACTCGAGAGCCTTCGCCGCACGTAGTCCTCCCCCGGCGCTGAGCCGCTCCAGCCGCCGCGGAGGGGCCATCGTCCGCCTTAGAGCCTATTTCAGTAGACCATCCTGGCTTCGGCCGGCTGCGGAGCCGGCGGTTCTGCGTCGCTCCTCCTCCACGATACTCTCCG
>JAFGKN010000171.1 GCA_016928605.1 Planctomycetota bacterium
CCCCGCGGGATCGGGCGAGGCGTTCTCCCACATCGCGCGCTTCCGCGTGGATCTCTCCCTCAGCGACATCGTGCTCGCGGAGTGATGCGCGCAACCGTCGTGCGGAGATCGCGGGCGGGCCGTTGCCGGACGACTTTGCCTTGCCCCTGCGCTCGCGCGGCTCCCGATGGATGCGGAGTCGCCGATGCGCTAACCTGGAGGCGACATCCTGCTCTCGCAGGATGCTCCGCCGCCAGCTGAATCGCGTGATGGAGCCGAGATGGAGCGCAACCGGCCCGGCCGTCGAGATCGGCCATTTCTCTGGATCCTCAGGATCCTCTGGATGAGCGCCTGCGGGTGCTCCCTGGCGGCGGCGTCCATCGCCAGCGCCTCCGGCGGCGACGGCCTGGGGCCCTCCTCCGTCGCCGCGACGAGGGATGGGAAGACGCTCTACGTCGCCACGGCGGATGCCCGCCAGGTGGCCTGGGTCGACGTGGCCGGCGAGGAGGTGACGCGGCGCGTCGGCGTCCCGGGCGAGCCGACCGGTCTGATCCTGACGCCCGACGAGAGCCGGCTGATCGTGACGTGCGCGGCGCCGCGCAGCACGGTGCTGGTCCTCGATCCGGCCAGCGGCGAGACGCGCGCGAGCATTACCGCGGGGCACACGGCCATGGGCCCCGCGATCGCCCCGGACGGCAGGCGCCTCTACGTCTGCAACCGCTTCTCGGGCGATGTCTCGGTGATCGACCTCGACGATGCGGAGGAGATCCGCCGCGTGCAGGCCGAGCGGGAGCCGGTCGCGGCGGCCGTGGCGCCCGACGGCCGCGTCGTGCTGGTCGCCAATCACCTGCCGAGCACGCGGACCGATGTCCTGGCCACCGAGCAGATCGCCGCGGTGGTGACGATCATCGACACGCACAGCCTTCAGACGAGGAAGGTGCGTCTCACCGCGGGCTCGCACAGCCTGCGGGGCATCGCGGTCTCCCCGGATGGGAAGCTCGCCTTCGCGACCCACGTCCACTGCAACTTCGAGCTCACCCCCACGCAGCTCGATCTCGGCTGGGCCAGCACCAACGTGATCAGCGTCATCGACATCGAGAAGGAGTCGCTCGTCAAGACCGTCGGCCTCGACGAGGTGACGCTGGGGGCCGCCAACCCCTGGGGCGTGGCAGTGACCGCCGATGGGAAATGGATCTGCGTCGCCCACGCCGGCACGAACGAGCTGAGCGCCGTCGAGTCCTCGATCCTCCACGAAAACCTGCCGCAGATGTTCATCTCGCCGTACATCCGCTCGCTGCCCGAGGAATCGAGGCCGGGCGCCGACCGGCGGCGCCGGATCCAGCTCCCCGGCAAGGGCCCGCGCGCGCTGGCGATCGCCGGCTCGAAGGTCTACGTCGCATCGTACTTCAGCGACACGGTGGACATGGTCGATGTCCTCGCCGAGAAGGGCGCTCCGCTGGCGACCATCGCGCTCGGGCCGCCGCCGCGCTGGAGCCTCGCGCGCCGGGGCGAGTATCTCTTCAACGACGGGAGCCTCGCCTACCAGCACTGGCACAGCTGCGCGAGCTGCCATCCCGACGGCCGCTCCGACGCCCTGAACTGGGACCTGATGAACGACGGCGTCGGCAACACGAAGAACACCAAGAGCCTCGTCCTCTCCGTCGAGACGCCTCCGACGATGGCCGAGGGCGTCCGCGCCACGGCGGAGGAGGCGGTGCGCGGCGGTCTGGAGAACATCCTCTTCACGATCCGTCCGGCCGAGGAGATGGAGGCCATCCACGAGTACCTGCGATCCCTCGCTCCGGTGCCGAGCCCGCGCCTCGTCGAAGGCCGGCTCACCCCGGCGGCCGAGCGAGGGAAGGCGCTCTTCGAGAGCGACCGCGTCGGCTGCCACGGGTGCCATCCGGCGCCGCTCTACACCGATCTGAAGAAGCACGACGTCGGAACGCCGGGCTCGTACGGCGTCACGCTGAAGCTCGACACGCCGACGCTCGTCGAGGTGTGGCGGACCGCGCCGTACCTCCACGACGGGCGCTACGTGACGATCGAGGAGCTCATCGCCGAGGGAAAGCACGGCGAGAGCGCGGGGAAGATCAGCGAGCTGAGCGAGCAGGAGATCGACGACCTCGTCGAGTTCGTGCTCTCGCTGTAGCGGCGGCCGTACCCGCGCTCCGGGCAGGTCGAGAACCGCCGAATCCAGCAGATGTCCGCTGTTCCGTATTCCGCAGGGCCGCGGATCGCCGTACCATGGGAGGCGTCCGTGACGAGCGAGATCATCTGGACTGATCTTCGAGGATCGAAACACCATGCATCCGCATTCCTGCATCCGGCGCCTGGCCATGGCGCTCGCGGCGCTCTGCTCCTTCGCTCCGGCCCTGCGAGCTGCGCCGGAGACTACGCCCGATCCGCAGGCGCGCCCGAGCGTGCTCTTCATCGCCATCGATGATCTCAACGACTGGACGGGCTGCCTCGGGGGCCATCCCCAGGCTCTCACGCCGAACATCGACCGCCTCGCCGCGCGCGGCGTGCTCTTCACGAGCGCGCACTGCGCGGCGCCGGCCTGTAATCCCTCGCGAGCCGCGCTGATGACGGGCATCCGCCCCGCGAGCTCGGGCGTCTATCACAACTCGAATCCCTGGCGGAAGAGCCCGGTCCTCGCCGAGGCCGTCACCCTGCCGCAGCACTTCACGGCGCACGGCTACCGCGCGATCGGGTC
>JAFGKN010000172.1 GCA_016928605.1 Planctomycetota bacterium
CACCCGCGGAGAGGAGACATCCGGCGAGCGAGCGCGGTCTCCGCGGATGCGCGCCGCGAGCGGGAACCGGCGGGAAGAAGAGCATGAAGCCCAGAGAACGAGTCCTGGCCGCCCTGAACCACGTCGAACCGGATCGCATGCCGATCGACCTCTCGGGGCACCGATCCTCCGGCATCGCGGCGATCGCCTACGCGAGGCTCCGCAGGCACCTGGGCCTGCCGGAGCGTCCGATCCGCGTGTACGACCTCATCCAGCAGCTCGCGATCGTCGATGGCGACGTGCTGGACCGCTTCGGCGTCGACACGCTGGAGCTCGGCCGCGGCTTCGCGCTCCGCGATGAGGACTGGGCCGACTGGACGCTGCCCGACGGCTCGCCCTGCCAGGTGCCGGCCTGGAAGGTGCCGGAGCGGCTCGACGGCCGCTGGGTGCTGCGCTCGCCGAAGGGGCGCATCTTCGCCCACATGCCCGACGGCGCCATCTACTTCGAGCAGACGTACTGGCCCTTCCTGGAGGGCCCGGAGGATCTCGACGGGCTCGAGGAGGCTTTCGCCGAGTCGATGTGGTCCGGCGTCTCCGCGCCTCCGGGGCCCGTCTCCGACGACGATCTGCGGGAAGGAGCCCTCCGTCTCCGGCGGAGCACCGACCGGGCGATCATCGGCCTCTTCGGAGGCAACCTCCTCGAGTGCGGGCAGTTCCTCTACCGCAACGACCACTTCCTGATGATGCTCGCCGGCGAGCCTCGCCGCGCCCACGCTTTCCTGGACAAGCTTGTAGAGCTGCATCTCGAGAACCTCGAGCGGTTCCTCTCGCTGGTGGGGGACTCGATCGACGTGATCCTCTTCGGCGATGATCTGGGGATGCAGACCGGCCCGCAGATGTCGCCGGCGATGTACCGGGAGTTCTTCAAGCCGAGGCACGGGCTGCTCTGGAACCGCGCCAAGGAGCTGGCGGACGTGCGGGTGATGCTGCACTGCTGCGGAGGAGTCCGCGAGCTGCTCCCCGATCTGATCGATGCCGGTCTCGACGCGATCAATCCGGTCCAGGTCTCCTGCCGCGGGATGGACGCCGCGGAGCTCAAGGAGGAGTTCGGCAAGGATCTGACGTTCTGGGGGGGCGGCTGCGACACGCAGCGCATACTGCCCGAGGCATCGCCGGAGGAGGTGGCCCGCCACGTGAAGGAGCAGGTGGCCATCCTGCGCCCGGGGGGCGGCGCGGTGTTCCAGCAGGTGCACAACATCCTCGCGAACGTCCCGCCGGAGAACATCGTCGCGATGTTCTCCGCGGCTCGCGATGCGGGTTGAAGGGAGCGAGAACCAGGAGCGATTCCGGAGGAGGAGGAGCTCCAGAGCGTGGAGGCGGCGATCGCCGCGCGGCGGATGCGCGTTTCAGCGATCAGGATGGTGACGAGCGGGCGGCGGCCGATCCTCCGCGGGGAGGCGTCTGCCCGAGCCGATGCCGCGGCGCTGAGGGCGAGTCCCCGGCGCGCGCGCCGCAGGCCCGTTCCAGATCCCGCGCGCGGCGGAGATGCGCGGAATCCTGCGCCGGCCGATCGGGGCCGGCGGCGGAGTCCCGCTCGCGGCCTGTGCGGCGCGTGCTGCGCCTCGTGCCTCTTCTGCCTCTTCTGCCTCTTCTGCCTCTTCTGCCTCTTGCCATCGGCTGATCCTCCAGGCGCGGCGGCCCAGAGCGAAGGCGCTCTCCGCTCCCGGCGGACCAGCGTCGTCCGGGGCCGGCTCAGCTCCGATGTCCGCCTGGGCATCGCGCAGGGCATCGATTTCCTGATCGTCGAGCAGGCACGAACCGGCGGTTTCAAGAGCTCGCAGTACCCCGTGGCGGTCAACGCGCTCGCGGGCCTGGCTCTCCTCGCCGGAGGCAACACGGAGGAGGCGGGCTCCGAGAAGTGCATCCGGGCTCTGAGGGACTGCACGGCGGAGCTGCTCAAGTACCAGCAGAACCAGGGCTACTTCGCCGACGCCAGGAGCCAGATGTACGGCCACGGGTTCGCCACGCTCTACCTGGCCGAGCTCTATGGCATGAGCGGCTACCGGAGCGAGGAGCTGCGCGAGGCGCTGCGCCGCGCCATCCGCGTCATCGAGAGGTCCCAGCACGCCGATGGAGGTTGGGACTACCAGCCGGCGCCGCAGTTCGGCGGGAGCGGCCCTCAGCAGAGCGACACCTCGATCACGGTCTGCCAGACCATGGCCCTGCGCGCGGCGAGAAATCTGGGCCTGAGCGTCGACGCGCTCGTCATCCGGAGCGCCGAGCGCTACATCCGCGATGCGCAGACCCCCGATGGCGGCTTCCGGTACCGCTCCCGCGGAGTCGCGGAGATGATCGGCAGCGCCTTCGCGCGCTCGGCGGCCGGCGTCTGCGTCCTCTACAGCCTGGGCGATTACAGCTCCTCCGCGATCCGCAGCGGCCTGCGCTATCTCGAGGCTCACTACAAGGACTCGAGCCCCTTTCCCTTCTACGCCCACTACTACTGCTCTCAGGCGCTGTTCCAGGCCGGAGGGCCCCGCTGGCAGGAGTACTACGACTGGGTCAGCGCCCGTCTCCTCCAGTCCCAGGAGCGGGATGGATCGTGGCGGGCCGGCGTCCTCAAGATGGAGCGCGACCCCGTGCAGACGACGGCGATGGCGCTCATCGTGCTGCAGCTTCCGCTCCAGCTCCTGCCGATCCACGAGCGGTAGGCGAGGGGCCGCTCCCGCTCCCGCTCCCGCATCGGCATCCGACTCCGACTCCGACTCCGACTCCGACTCCGACTCCGACTCCGACTCCGACTCCGACTCCG
>JAFGKN010000809.1 GCA_016928605.1 Planctomycetota bacterium
ATCAGCGTGGCGCGGATGTTCCCCATGAAGAGCCACATGACCAGGAAGACCAGGACGATCGCCTGGAGCAGGGCCTTGACCGCCTCGGCGATGGCCACCCTGACGAACGGGGTGGTGTCGTAGGGATACACGACCTTCATCCCCGGCGGGAAGTAGCGGCTCATCTCCTCCAGCCTCGTCCGGACGGCATTGGCCGTATCGAGCGCGTTGGCGCCGGGCGCCTGTCGGATGGCCAGCGCGGCGGCGGGTCTGCCGTTGTGACGGGCCTCGACATCGTAGAACTCGGTCCCCAGCTCGGTCCTTCCCACGTCGCTGACGCGCACGATGGAGCCGTCCGGGTTCGTGCGCAGGGGAATGGCGGCGAACTGCTCCGGGGTCTGGAGGAGGTTCTGGACGACGATGGAGGCATTCAGGCGCTGGCCTTCCACGGCTGGAATCCCGCCGAACTGACCCGCGGAGACCTCCACGTTGTAGGCCCGGAGCGCGAGGATCACATCTTCCACGGTCAGGTGGTAATTGGTCAGCTTCTCCGGGTTGAGCCAGACGCGCATGGCGTACTGCGTGCCGAACACCTCGACCTCGCCGACGCCGGGCACGCGCGCGAGAACCTTCTCGAGGTTGGACTGGGCATAGTCCTGCAGGTCCTTGCCATCCAGGCTGTCGTCTTCGGCGACGAGTCCCACGATGAGCAGGTAATTCCGCGTGGCTTTGCTGACCCTGATCCCTGTGCGCTGGACGACCTCGGGCAGACTGGCCATGGCGAGCTGGAGCTTGTTCTGGACCTTGGCCCACGCCAGGTCCGGATCGGTCCCCGGCTTGAACGTCAGCTCGATGCGCGAGGCGCCCGCCGAGTCGCTCGTACCGGAGAGGTAGAGCATGTCATCGAAGCCGGTCATCTTCTGCTCGATGATCTGGGTCACGCTGTTCTCGACCGTCTGCGCCGAGCCGCCGGGATAGTAGGAATCGATGGCGATCACCGGCGGAGCGATGGGCGGGTACTGGGCGATGGGCAGGTTGTAGATGGCCAGCCCGCCCAGCAGCATGATGAAGATCGCGATGACCCAGGCGAAGACGGGACGGTCCAGGAAGTATCTCGATAGCATCGCGCGTCTCCGTCAGTTCGCTTCGCCGGCCGGCGGAGTCGATGGCTGGCCTTCCGGGGCCTCCGGGCCGTCCGAGCCCTTCTGGCCTTCCGCGCCGCTCTCCGTCCCCTCTTCGAAGGGGACGGCGTTCACGGTCGCTCCCGGTCTGACCTTCTGGATCCCCTCGACGATCACCCGGTCGCCGGAAGCAAGGCCGGCGGTGACGACCCAGGCGTCGCCCACGGCGCGCTCGAGGGTGAGCATGCGCTGCTCGACCTTGTTCTCGCTGCTGACGACCAGCGCCAGGGGATCTCCCCGAGGGTTGCGCGAAACGGCCTGCTGGGGCACGAGGAGCGCGGCGGGATGGACACCCTCCTCCACGATCGCGCGGACGAACATGCCCGGCAGCAGGAGACCTTCCGGGTTGGGGAAGAGGATCCTCAGGATGACCGATCCGGTCGTCGGGTCGACGGTGACGTCGCGGAATTGAAGAGTTCCCGTCTGGGGATAGGGGGTGCCGTCATCCAGGAGAAGGCGGGTTCCGTTGCGGCTCTGGCCGTTCGCGAGGTCTTTTCCTTCGAGGCGCCGCTGCAGCCGCAGCCGTTCGGCCGTGGACTGGGGGACATCCACGTAGATCGGATCGAGCTGCTGGATGGTGGCCAGGGGCGCGGGCTGGTGGGCCGTCACGAGGGCCCCCTCGGTGACTGCGGACCTGCCGATGCGCCCCGAGATCGGAGCGGTGATGGTGGTGTAGCCCAGGTTGATGCGGGCCGTCTTCAGCGCCGCCTCGGCCTGCCCGATGGCGGCGTCCGCCGCGGCGATGGCTGTCCGGTCGCTCTCCACCTGCGCCTCGGCGGCCTCCAGCGCGGCGAGGGCGACCTCGTGCTCGGTGACGGCCTGATCGCGCTGGCTGGCGGAGACGGCCTTCTCCTTGTACGCCTGCTCGAACCTCTCGCGGTTCGCCTGCGCCAGGGCCAGGGTTGCGCGCTGCCGGGTGACGCCGGCGAGGCTCGCCTGGAGCGCCGCCCGCGCCCGGTCGGCGTTCTTCTGCACGGCGGCGAGGCTCGCCTGGGCGCTGTCGAACGCCGCCTGGAAGGGCGCCGGATCGATCTGGTAGAGCGCCTCACCGGCGGTGACGTCGGTCCCTTCCGTGAACAGGCGCTTTTGGATGAGGCCGCTCACCTGCGGGCGGACCTCGGCCACCCGGTGGGGCGATGTCCGGCCCGGCAGCTCCGTGGTGATCGCCAGCTTCTGCGGCTGCACCGTGACGACGGCGACTTCAGGCGGCCCCCCCATCGGTGGCCCGCCCGAGGCTCCCTGCGGACCGCATCCGCCGAGAAACAGGAGCGAGCTCAACACCACGCCGGCGGCGATTCGTCCGGTCCTCTTGTCATCCATCTGCATGTCACACTTCTGCGGTTTCGAGTCCTGCGGCCTTCGCGTCTTGCCGCTCCTTGTCGACGCTTCGATTCCCGGTCCACGCAAGCACCGTCCCGCCCCGTGCCTCACGGTCTGATGGCATCCCAGCAGGCCTCGGTGGCCCTCTCGATCAGGGCCTCGTCCAGGGCGACAAACCCGAGGATGTGGTCGCGGGCCAGGAAGACCAGGGGCGCGACGGCCAGGGAGAACAGCACGATCACGGGAAGGTCCTTTACCATGTGATCGCTGATGCCCTCTTGCAGGAGATCGGCGAGCATGTCAGGCTCGTCGCTCTTGGCCGAGGTGCCATCCCGGAGCTCGGAGATCCTGTCCCGGCGCAGGGAGATCCCGTAGGGGGAGTTGTAGTACTGCTCGACATAACGGAATTCAAGGGGATTGGCGATGAGGTACTGGAGCAGGCCTCTCATCAGGGAGAGGAACCTCTCCCTCAACGGTGTGCCCGCGACGTGGTTCTTCTGGAGAAAGGCTCTGATCCTGCTTTCCAGCTCCCGGTACACCTCCTCGATGAGGGCGTCCTTGCCCGGGAAGTAGAGGTAGATCGTGCCGGTCGCGACGTTCGCCCTCTCGGCGATGAGGGACATGGGCACGCCGTGGAAGCCCTTCTCCGCCATCAGCTCGAGGGCCACGGCCAGGATCTCGCCGCGCTTGTCCGCGGTCTTCATGGGCCGGTCCCGCTCGGATTGAATGAACGTTCATTCAGGGCGGCTTTGTAGCTCCGCCGGGCGGCTCTGTCAAGGCTTTGTTCGTGCAGCCAGCCGAGCGCCCTCGCCCTCGCGCCCCCGTCCTCCGGGATCTCCGTCAGCAGGCCGTTCAGCGGCGAGGGGACGAGCGCTCGAGGACCCGGTCGAGCAGGGCGGCGAGAGCGTCTCGACACGGTGGCCGGTCTCCACAAGTGAAGCTCTGTTCAAAACTTGCGCGAGCGGCGGCGCCCTGCAAGCCCGGCGGTCGGCCGCCGCGTTCTCCCTGGGCCTGCGAGCTGCTCTCGGCCTGCGAGCTGCCGTGGGCGAGCTGCCCTGGGCTGTCGAGCTTCGCGTTTGGCAACTGTCCCGCGAGCGGTGGTGCTTGCGGCTCCCGTGGTCGGCCGCCGCGTTCTCCCTGGGCCTGCGAGCTGCTC
>JAFGKN010000173.1 GCA_016928605.1 Planctomycetota bacterium
CGTCGTCGTAGAAGATGTTCTCGGGCTTGAGGTCCCGGTGCACGATCCCCCGCTCGTGGAGGTACGCGAGCCCCTTGGCGATCTCCTGCACCAGGTAGGCCGCCTTCTGCTCGCCGAGGCCGCCGGGATGATCGAGACCGAGGTCCCGCAGCGACGGGCCGGCGGCGTACTCCATGATGACGAAGGGCGAGCCGTCGTCCCCGGAGCGCACGTCGAAGATGGCGACGAGGTGGGGGCTCTTGAGGTTGATGCAGTGGCGGACCCCGCGCAGCTCGATCTCGTGGTTCTGCAGGATCCTCTTGAGAGCGACCTCCCTCCCTCCGTCGCTCACCGCGAAGTACACCTCGCCGAATCCGCCGTGGCCCACGCCGCGCTGGATGGTGTACCCTTCGAGAGGGCGGTCGCCGTGGCGATAGTGGAAGTTCATCGCTCCATTGCCTCTCTTGTCGCTTCCGTGAGGGTGAACGTCACCGGCCCGGCCTCGACATGAGCGCCCGCGGGGACGCTCTCGTCCTTCCCGCGGACTTTTCCGTCGATCACCAGCGGGACTGGAGCCCTGCAGCGAAAGCCCTCCGGCCCGCTGGAGAGCACGATCCTCTCGGCCAGCCGGGGGATCGCGACATGCGATCCGTCCGCCGGGCCGAAGATCAGATGCCCGTCGATGAGTATGATCCTTCTCACATCACCTGCAAGTCTCAATCCCGCGCCCAGCTCCAGGATGGCGGTGCTGCTGAGCCGGCTCGGAAGGCGGAAGGTCAGCCGGCAGCGAGGCCCCAGGGCGATGGCATCCCCATCCGCGAGGAGGTGACGCTCCACCTTCTTGCCGTTGATCCGCGTCTCGCCTCGCGACACGAGGAAGTAGTCGTGATCGACGCGCAGGATCTGTGCGTGCACGCCTTCCAGGTCCGCCGGCAGCGCCACGTCGGGCTGGGCCGACGAGCCGGCGCGGCCGATCGTCACGCTGAGAGAGCGCAGGAGCAGGTAGCTGCCGACGCCGTCGACCCAGAGGATGCAGCGGTCCCCCGAGGCGGCGGGAGCCGAGCCCGGCGCGCCCGCAGGGAGCGCGGCCGGAGGCTTCGGCTCGGCCACGGGCAGCGTCTCGGCCGCCGGCCGCTCGGCGCCCTCGCGGCCCCTGAGCTCCGACGCCGCCGCGCCGAGAGGGCTGGCGCGGAGCTCCCGGAGCGCTTCCTCCATCGCGCCCAGCTTCTCCTCGCACAGGGCGACCCATTGCGCTGCGGGGAGGATCCTCTGGAGCCGCCCGAGGTAGACGCGCCCGCCGCTCCAGTCCCCCCGCTCCATCGCCAGCGAGGCCCTGTCGCTCAGCTCGAGCGCCTCGCCCCACTGCAGCAGGTAGCTGTTCTCGACCTCGAGCCCGGAGAGGAGGCCCATCCAGCGCCGGGCTCTCCCGAGGTCTCCGTGGGCGAGAGCCGCGGCGACCTTGCCCTCCGCCTCCTTTCCGATCCGCTCGAGCAGCTCGCGCGTGAAGGGCTGCTCGGCCGCCGCGGACTGAAGCTCATGTGCCGCTTTCATCGCCTCCTCCAGATCGCCGCGCTCCAGGTGGCTTTCCACCCGATCGCGCAGCCGCTCCACCTCGCCCCTCAGACGCTCGAGCCGCTGCCGGAGATCCTCGGCCTGGGCGGAGCCATCGGGATGGGCCGGAGCCTCCTCCAGCCGGTGGGCGCCCTCCTCGATCCGGCCGGCGCGGATGTGGCCCCGGACGGACTCGAGGGCCCTCCTCGCCTGCTGTCGCTCCAGGTCTTCACGGTGCTTCTCCCCCAGCGCCCTCTCGCGCATCGCGGCGACCGCGGGCCGGTTGCCGCCGGCGCGCCGGGCCTTCTCCGCGTCGGCGAGCGCATCATCGATCCTGCCCTCCTCGAGGTGCTTCTCCGCCCGCCCCAGGAGGGGATCGACGAGATTCTCGAGCACCCTCTGGCACTGCCGGTAGTCCTTGAGCTCCGCCCGGGTGGCGATCTCGAAGGCCTCGTCGAGGTTTCCGGCCTTCAGCGCGTTGCGGGCCTTCTGGATCTGTGCTAGCCGCGGCAAGTCCCACATGGTCGCTCGCTCCGTCGCTCGAGGCAGGGGGGGCGTCCGCGGGGAGGATCTCCACCGGAGGCCCTCCCCGCCGCGCCGGCCCCGCCGGGGATACCGTCAGGCTATTGCGCTCACAGCGAGCTGTCCAGCTGAGGCCGCTTCGACCCGAAGTGGGCGTCGACCTTGTTCAGGACAGACGTCTCGTCGATCTGCTCGATGGGGATGTCGTCGACGAAGTGGGCCTCGCGGGCGAGGACGCGCTGGGAGACATCGAGCCGCTTGCGCAGGTCGGAGAGGAGCCGGTGGGTCTGCGCCAGCTTGGAGTTGTCGATCTTGAGCTGGCTCGTGGACGCCTCGGCCTCGACCAGCCGGAACTGAGCCTCGAGGTTCTCGATCTGCGAGGCGAGCTCGAGGCGCGTGAGGCGCATCTTCTCGAGCTTGGCGATCGCGGCCTCGAGCGCGCGCCGGCGGCCCTCGAGGAGCTTCTCCTTGTTCTCGAGCAGCACCGAGGCGGTCCGGTACTGGTCGAAGCTCCGGTTGAGGCGCTCGACCAGCTCGCCGCGGGTGTAGGTGAGACGGCCGAGCTGGTACGAGACCTTTTCCTCGGCGAGACGCGTCCGCAGCGCCTCGATCCTCGCCTCCTCGTCAGCGAGGGCCTGCTGCTCGCGCTCGATCTCCTTCTCGAGGCTGGCCACCTCCACCTCTTCCTGGGCGATCAGCTTCAGGTTCGCGTGCATCTCGGGCACGAGCTCCTCGAGGAGGTCGCGAGCCCTCTTGATCTCGAACTCGACGGGCACCGAGTCCTTGACGGCCTTGCGGAACATCCGGCCCGAGCTGGTGACGTAGCTGTAGACGTCCTTCCCGAAGACGAAGAACCCCAGCAGCCCCACCGCCAGCGCGGCGATCACGCTTCTCTTGAACCATTTCCACATGACAGGTCTCCTCCGGCGAAGGGAATGGAGTGACATCTGCCCCGCCGCGAGCTCCGATGCCCGCGACCGAGAGCGGTGTTCACCCATGAGGTCGGGGGAGAGGGGAGGCGGTTTCAGGATTTCTCCCGGGCAGGGGCGGGAGCCGGAGCCGAGGACCGCAGCCGCATCTGCAGCCGCGGACCGCAACCGCAGCGGGAGCCGCATCGGCAGCCGCGGACCGCAATTGCATCGGCAGCCGCGGACCGCAGCCGCAGCCGCAGCCGCAGCCGCAGCCGCGTCGGCAGCCGACAACCGCCGCCGCAGCGGCAGCCGGAGCCGGATCCGTGGGGCCTCAGCCCCATCCGCAGCCGGGGCGGTGGGGCCGCATCGGCAGCCGAGGAGAGCAACAGCAGCCGGCGGGGAGGCCCCTGGCGACGGCGAGGGGAGAGGGCGGGGGTGGGACCGGAGTCGCGCTCAGGATTCCCGGAGCGTCACTCGTCCCGGAGCCACTTCAGCTCCCAGCGGCCCGTCAGGATCTGCTTGTCATGCTGCTTGTGGCGGGCCATGAAGCGGGTGCCCGAGACGAGGGTATCGCTCTTGACCTCGCCGATCATGTTGAACTGCCAGAACGTGTCTCCGGCGCGGGGCACGTGGAAGACTCGATCGGTCGCGTCGCTTGCCAGGCCGGCCTCTGCGCCGATGCTCTTCACCTGGCCGTAGATCGAGCGAAAGCGCAGCGGCTCGTCGCTCCCGAGCATCTCGAGTTCGACAGCCTCGAGCCCGGCGTTCTCGTCGTCCCACTCGATCGCGAGCCTCACCTCCCGGGGAGGGATCTCGACCGCCTCGTGGGTCTCGTAGTCCTGGGCCTGGACCGAGAGCTCCCAGATGCCGCTGCGGAGGGAATGGGACGAGCATCCTGCGGCGGCGAGCGGTGCCAGGAGGGCGAGAAGGGACAGGGTCCGGTATGGGCTTTTCATGTTCATCAGGTGGCCTCCCAGACTCTTATCGGGGGGGACGCGGGGTTTTCTGGAGTCTTCCTGCTCGGCGGGCTGCAGATGGCGGCCGTGCCTCTCTTCGGGGCCTCCGCGCGGCGCGGAGAGCCGGTGTTCCTCGCTCTTGCGGCTCGCCGCCGCCTGGGATAGAGTCGCCGCGGCGCGGCCCGGCGCCGGCGCGGCGCTTGCGGCGAGCGCATCATCCTACACCGAGGGACCGCCAGGTTCCAGGAAGCATGGACTCGCTCAGGACGAGGATGGAGGTCGCCGCGGATGCCGCCTGGCGCGCTGGCCGCGTCACGCTGCGCTATTACCAGGCGGACCCGGCGGTCGAGTGGAAGGCCGACCGCTCACCGGTGACGGCGGCCGACCGCGAGGCCGAGGCTGCGGCGGTCGATCTCCTGCGCATCGTCTACCCCCGCGACGGGATCTTCGGCGAGGAGACGGGCGAGCGCCGCGGCGAGTCCGGCTACCGCTGGGTGGTCGACCCGCTCGACGGCACGCGGACGTTTTTGCAGGGCGTGCCCCTCTACGGCGTGCTCGTGGCGCTCCAGGCTCCGGACGGCGAGCCGGTGGTGGGCGCGATCCACCTGCCGGCGCTCGGCGAGCTGGTGGTGGCCGCCCGGGGCGAAGGGTGCCTCTGGAACGGCCGGAAGGCGCGGGTCTCTGCGATCGACCGGATCGAGGACGCGTGCGTGCTCTCGACCGGCCCGGAGTGCTTCGCGATGACCGGAACCGAGGCGGTGTGGCGCAGGGTCGAGTCGCGGGCGCGGCTGGCGCGCAGCTGGGGCGACTGCTACGGCCACGTGCTCGTCGCCACCGGCCGCGCCGAGGCGATGCTCGACCCCGTCCTCCAGGACTGGGATGCGATGGCGCTGCGGCCCATCGTCGAGGAGGCGGGCGGGGCGTTCACCGACTGGAGGGGAAAGGCGACGGCGCAGGGAAAGAGCGGCGTCTCGTCCAACGGCCTCGTCACCGCGGAGCTGAACGACCTGATCGCGGGGCGGGGATGACCGGCCTGGATCTCGCGCTCTGGATCCTGGCCGCGCTGGCGCTCCTCTTCTGGATCGCGGTGGCGGCGGACCGCGCGAGGTGGTGGCCGTCGGACCACGCGCTGCCGATCGATGCCTCCGCGGCCCGGGCTTCCCCCTCGGGCAGGGACACGCTCGTTGCGATCCCGGCGCGCGACGAGGCGGAGATGGTCGAGCGCTGCCTCCCCTCCCTCCTCGCGCAGGCGGATGACTTCGCCCGGCTGGTGCTCGTCGACGATCGGAGCGGGGACGGCACGGGCGCGCGGGCGCGGCATCTCGCGGCGGAGTCTCCGGCGGCGGAGAAGATCTCGGTCGTCGATGGAGAAGAGCCGCCTGCGGGGTGGTCCGGCAAGCTCCACGCCCTCGACCTCGCGCTCCGCCGCGGCTTCGAGGGGCCCGGTGGAGATGTCCTCCGCTGGGTCCTCTTCACCGACGCGGACATCCTCCATCCGCCGGGGTCGGTCCGCGCGCTGCGAGCCGTCGCCGACGGAGGCGCGGAGGGCTGTGGTGGCGGCGGCGGCCGCGATCTCGTCTCGGTGATGGCGCGCCTGTCCACGAGCACCTTCTGGGAGAAGCTGCTCATCGTCCCCTTCGTCTACTTCTTCCAGCTCCTCTACCCCTTCCGGAGGGTCTCGAGGCCTGGATCGAGGTGCGCGGCCGCGGCGGGCGGGTGCGCGATGATCTCGCGCGAGATGCTGGAGCGGATCGGAGGGCTCGCCTCGATCCGCGGCGCGGTCATCGACGACGTCGCGCTCGCGCGGAGAGCGGCCGATCACGGCGGCCGGCTCTGGCTGGGGCTCTGTCCCGGCATGCGCTCCGAGAGGCGCTACTCGAGCCTCGGCGGCATCGCGTCGATGGTCGCGCGGACCGCCTTCACCCAGCTTCGCCGGAACTGGGCGCTGCTCGTCCTGTGCCTCGCCGCGCTCGCCGTCTTCCTCGTCTCCCCGCCGATCGTCCTCGCCGCGGCGGCTCTCTCCGGGACGTGGGGCGCGCTCGGGGTGGCGGCCTGCGCGTGGGCGGTCCAGGCGGCGACTCTCTACCCGGTCGTCCGGGACCATGGCCTGGCCGGCGGCTGGGCCTGGACCCTGCCGCTCGCGAGCCTCGGCTACATGGGGATGACGGCGCTCTCCGCCTGGCGCCACTGGCGGGGTACGGGCGCGGTCTGGAAGGGGAGGAGCCTGGGAGGATCGGCCCCGGCGGCCGCTGCCGGGCCGGATGCAGGCGAGGGCTGAGGCGCGGAGGGATGCCATGCGAGCTCGGGGACTCGCTCGGATGCCGTGACAGGCGCATCCTCCGCGCGTATAGTGGGGTCTCCTGGAACCCTTTAGCGCCGGCTGGCGAGGAGAGAGTCATGCATCCCATGGATCGAAGAGACTTCTTGCGCGAGACCGCTCGAACCGTCGTGGGCTTCTCCGCCGCAGCCGGAGCGCTCGCCGCGAGGCGCCCGGTGCGCGCGGCGGCGCCCAGCGACCGCGTCGTGCTGGGCACCGTGGGCCTCGGGGGGCGGGGCAGCCACCTGACGCTCGGCTTCGCGGTGCGGAAGGACTGCGAGTTCGCCGTCCTCTGCGATCTCGACCCGCGCCGCGGCGCGGGGCTGGAGCAGAGGGTCGCCGCAGCCCAGGGGGGGAAGACGCCGCGCCGGGAGACCGAGTACCTCCGCGTGCTCGACGACTCCGCGGTCGACGCCGTCATCGTGGCCACGCCGGACCACTGGCACGCGCTGCCCACGATCCTCGGCTGCCAGGCGGGAAAGGACATCTTCGTCGAGAAGCCGGCGTCGCACAACATCTGGGAAGGGCGGAAGATGGTCGAGGCGGCGCGCAAGCACGGCCGCATCGTCCAGGTGGGCACGCAGACCCGCAGCGCTCCCTACGCGCGCCGGGCTGCCGAGCTGATCCGCGAGGGAGCGATCGGCGACGTGCACCTCTGCAAGGTCTTCAACCTGAAGCCGGGCAGCCCCGTCGCCAAGCGGGCGGATGCCGATCCGCCTCCGGAGGTCGACTATGACCGCTGGCTCGGCCCGGCCCCCCTCCGCCCCTTCAACCCGAACCACTTCCACGGAGGCTGGTACTACTTCTGGGCCTACTGCGGGGGCGACATGGGCAACGACGGCATCCACCAGCTCGATCTCGCCCGGTGGCTCATCGGCAGGGACTCTCCGAAGGCGGTGCACGCGAGCGGAGGCAACCTCGCCTTCGACGACGCCCGCGAGGTGCCGGACACGCAGGTCGCGACCTTCGAGTTCGACGGCCTGATCTTGACCTTCGAGATGACGAACTGGCCGCCGTACATGAAGAAGACGAACAACCAGGTCCGCGAGGGAGACGAGTTCCCCCTCTGGTTCCAGAACGCCACCCGGATCGAGCTGTACGGATCGAAGAACCAGATGATCATCGGCCGGCACGGCGGCGGCTGGCAGATCTTCACCGGCGACGGGAAGGTGGTGGATCAGATGTTCGGGCGGTTTCCCGATCCTCCGCACCAGGAGAACTTCATCGAGAGCGTGAGGAGCCGTCGGCCGCCCAACGCCGACATCGAGGAAGGCCACCGCAGCGCGATCCTCGCGCACCTGGGCAACATCTCGTACCGCCTCGGCGGCCGGGCTCTGCGCTTCGATGGCGCCTCGGAGTCCTTCGTCGGCGATGCGGAGGCCAACCGGTACCTGCGGCGCGTCTACCGGCCGCCGTACGCGATCCCCGACGCCGTGTGATCGACGCGCTCCGGAGCGGTCCCCGCCGCCGGCCGGCTCGCCGGCAGAGCTCTACTCATCGGAGGGCTCGGGCGACAGCTCCCGGAGCCGCTTGCAGGCGACGCAGAGCGACGCGAACGGCAGGGCCTCGAGGCGAGCGCGGGCAATCGGCATCTCGCACTCCTCGCACGTGCCGTACGTGCCCGCCGCGATCTTGTCGAGCGCGGCGTCGATCTGGGCGATCGTGCTTCCCTCGATGTTGAGGATCTGGCAGAGGGAGTCCGTGTCCACAGTGTCCGATGCCATCTCCTCGAGGTCCGCGAGGTGATGGCGGTCGTTCGGATCGCTCAGCTCGCTCAGGCGGGAGGCCTGGGACTCCAGGATCTCGGATCGCTTCTGGAGGAGGAAGTCGCGGATGATCTCGATCTCCTCGGGGCTCAGGGAGGCGTTGCCATCGTTCGCGCCGGGAGAGGGGTCGACGTAGCTCATGGGTTTACAGACAGATTCTCTATACTTCTTGTGGGTTCCTCGCTCAGCGCTTCGCGCTCCGTGCGAGCGCGCGCCAGCTCGTCTTCGCCGGGGCCAGAAGCATACCACCGGGGGGGATCTTCACGCAAACGCATCGCGGGGCCTTCCCGAGAACGCCGGCGCGGCGCTCTTGGAAACGGCGGGCCCGGTGTTACGATGCCACGCGTGAATGCCGAAGCTTCCTCCTCGTCCTCCTCGCGCCCGCTCGCGGAGCCGTCGGTCCGCGCCGAGCCCCTGGCCGCTCGCATGCGTCCCCGCCGGCTCGAGGAGTTTATCGGCCAGCATCACATCCTCGGGGAGGGCAAGCTGCTCCGGCGGGCGATCGAGGCCGACCGCATATCCTCGCTCATCCTCTGGGGGCCGCCGGGCACCGGGAAGACGACGCTGGCGCGGGTCATCGCCAACGCGACGCGCTGCGAGTTCGAGACGCTGAACGCTGTGCTGGCCGGCGTGAAGGAGATCCGCGAGGTGGTGGCGCGCGCCCGCTCGAGGCTCGAGGGCGCGTTGCTCTCGCCGCCGCGACGGACGATCCTCTTCGTCGACGAGGTTCACCGCTTCAACAAGGCGCAGCAGGACGCCCTCCTCCCTCACGTGGAGAACGGCACGATCATCTTCGTCGGCGCGACGACCGAGAATCCCTACTTCGAGGTGAACAAGGCGCTGCTCAGCCGCTCCCGGATCTTCGAGCTGAAGAGCCTGACCGCCGGCGATCTGCGCGAGATCTGCCTCGCGGCTCTCGCCGACGCCGAGAGGGGCTGCGGGCGGACAGGAGTCGATCTCGAGCCGGACGGGCTGGATCACATCGTCCGTCTGGCGGCCGGCGACGCGCGGAACGCCCTGAACGCGCTCGAGCTCGCCGTCGAGACAACCCCGCAGGATGACAGCGGGCGGATCCGCATCCCCCTCTCGGTGGCGGAGGAGTCCATCCAGCGGCGCGCGCTCCTCTACGACAAGGACGGGGACGTCCATTACGACACGATCAGCGCGTTCATCAAGAGCCTCCGCGGATCGGACCCGGACGCGGCCCTCTTCTGGATGGCGCGCATGATCCGGGCGGGGGAGGATCCGAGGTTCATCGCGCGCCGGATGGTGATCTTCGCGAGCGAGGATGTCGGGATGGCCGATCCCATGTCGCTGGTCATCGCGACCGCGGCCGCTCGCGCCGTCGAGTACGTCGGGCTGCCCGAGTGCCAGTTCAACCTGTCGCAGGCCTGCATCCATCTATCCACGTCGCCGAAGTCGAACAGCACCATGGCCTACTTCGACGCGGTGAAGGCGGTCGAGCAGGAGTACCGCGACGAGGTGCCGAACCATCTCAAGGACGCCTCGCGCGACAAGAAGGGCCTGGGGCACGGCGAGGGATACCGCTACCCGCACGCCTACCGCGGCCACTGGGTGTCCCAGCAGTACCTTCCCTCCGCGCTCGAGGGGCGGTACTTCTACCAGCCCGGCGAGCTGGGCTTCGAGCGGCAGATCCGCGAGCGGCTCGAGAAGCAGCGCGCGCGGCAGCGCGAGGATCTGCGGAGCCGGATCGCTCGGTACGCGAGCGAGGCCGAGGCCGAGCGCATCGCTGGCGCTGCGGGCGTGCCGCGTCGTGAGAGCCGCCCGGACTGCGGCAGCGTGCGGGGCGATGCGCCCGAGGGAGAGAGCCGTGGCTGACGGGAGCGGAGGACCCGGGGCGGGATCGGCGCTTCCCCCGATGCTCGTCGCCGCGTACGCCGGCGGCGGGCGGCTCCGGCTCGAGCGGCGCCCGCGTCCCTTCCCCGGCCCGGGCGAGCTGCTCCTGAGGCTGAGGGTCTGCGGCCTCTGCGGAACGGACCTGTTCAAGCTCTCGGCCTCCGCGGCGGCCGAGGGCACCGTCCTCGGCCACGAGATCGTGGGCGAGGTCTCGATCGCCGGCAGCGGCGCGCGGGGCCCCGCGGGGGAGATCTTCCAGGAGGGCGATCGCGTGGTCGTCCCTCACCACGTCGCGTGCGGAGAGTGCTCGTTCTGCCGCCGCGGCAGCGAGACGATGTGCCCGGTGTTTCAGGAAAACCTCCTCGAGCCCGGCGGATTCAGCGAGCACGTGCTCGTGCGCGCGCGCGCCGCGTGCGGCGCGGCCTGGATCGTCCCCCCCGACGTGAGCGACGATGCCGCCGTCTTTCTCGAGCCCGCGGCCTGCGTGATCCGCGGAGTGTGGCGCTCGGACCTGCGCGAGGAGGGCGTCGCGGCGATCATCGGCGCGGGGAGCATGGGGCTGCTGCACCTCCTCGTCCTCAGGGCCGCGTCGCCGGGGGTGAAGGTCATCGCGGTCGATCCGATCGCCGAGCGCCGCGGTCTCGCGCTGCGGCTGGGGGCCGACCTCGCTGTCGATCCCGGCGAGATCGGCTCGGCCGCCGCCGAGCTGAGCGGGGGGCCCGGGGCGGACGCCGTCTTCGACACCGTCGGCGGCAGCCGGATCCTCGCCGCCGCCCTGCGCGCCACGCGGCCGGGCGGCACCGTCGTACTCTTCGCGCACGCCGCGCCCGAGGAGCGAGCGGGCTTCGATCTCAACTTCCTCTTCAAGGCCGAGCGGAGGGTGGTCGGCACCTACTCCGGGGCGCGCCGGGAGCAGAGCGCGATCCGCGAGCTGATCGCCTCGGGCCGTCTGGACGCCTCGCCCCTCGTGACGGCCAGGCTCCCGCTGAGCCGCATCGATGAGGCGGTCGAGAGGTCCCGCGCGCACCGCGATCTCAAGATCCTGCTCTATCCGGAGGGATGACTTGGCCACTCAGAAGGTGATGTACCTCCTCGGACCGGAGCGGGTGGAGCTGAGGGATGACCCCGTGCAGCGGCCCGGACCGGGAGAGATGCTCGTGAGGATCGACGCGGCGACGACCTGCGGCACCGATGTCAAGGTCTACCGCCGCGGAGGGCATCCCCGGATGCTGCGAGCTCCGACGCCCTTCGGCCACGAGCTGGCGGGGACGGTCGTCGAGGCGGGCGCAGAGGTCGAGGGCTTCCGCGGCGGCGACCGCGTCGTCGTGGTCAACTCGGCGGCCTGCGGCGCCTGCGGGCCGTGCCTCGCCGGGCGCGAGAATCTCTGCGAGGACCTCCAGTACCTCAACGGAGCCTTCGCGGAGCACATCCTGGTGCCGCGCCGGTTCGTCGAGCGGAGCACGTATCGCCTGCCGGACGACCTCCCCTCGGAGATCGCGGCGCTCACCGAGCCCCTCGCCTGCGTCATCCACGGCATCGAGGCGTGCGGGCTCTCGGCGCCTGCCGACGTCGTGCTCTACGGCGCGGGCCCGATCGGCCTCCTATTCACGGGCGCGCTGGCGGCCGAGGGGCACGAGGTGACGGTCTGCGACCTCGCGGCGTCCCGCCTGGACGCCGCGGCCCGCATGGGCGCGTCGCGGACTCTGCGGCTCGAGCCGGAGATGAAGGATGTCGCGGGAGCGGTCCGGGCTCTCTCGCCGGGCGAGCGGGGCTTCTCCGTGGCCATCGACGCCACGGGCGTGGGGAGCGTCTGGAGCGAGGCCATCGGCTCGGCGCGGCCGGGGGGGCTCGTCAACCTCTTCGGCGGCTGCGCCCCGGGCACGGTGGTCCCCCTCGACGCCCATCTCCTGCACTACGGCGAGCTCACGATCCGGGGGGTTTATCACCACCGTCCGGCGACGGTCCGGAGGTCTCTCGACCTCCTGGCGGCCCGCGTCTTCCCGGCCGATATCCTGCTCTCGGCGGAGCGGCGGCTGGAGGATCTGGCGGAGGCGCTCCAGATGATGATCCGCAAGGAAGCGCTGAAGGTCGTGATCCGGAGCTGAGAGGCGGGCTCCCCCCGCCCCCCGCGAAAAACGATAAAGCTTGAGAAGCCGCCTCCCGAACTTGAGAATACGCCTCGGCCGCGGCTGCGGCCGAGCCTCCGAAGTCAACCGATCCCACGGGGAGTCCACCGCCCATGCTGCTGTCCCGGCTGGCATCCGCAACGACCTGGTCCCTGCTTCTCGCCATCGGCGCGAGCTCGTGCTCGTCCATCCCCCCCTATACGGATCCGCCGGGCCGGGTCAACGAGGCCTACCGCGACGTGATCGAGAAGCGCCGCAGCCAGTACCGGGTGAAGGGCGGAGACGAGGTGACGCTGCGCGTCTTCCGGGAGTTGGAGCCGCTCGACACGCAGACCTTCCTGATTCTCGAGGACGGCCGCTCGGATCCCTTCTTCCTGACGAACTACCGCTTCGCGGGCAAGACGATCCCGGAGATCGAGGCCGATCTCAAGGACCTCCTCAAGGACGAGACGAGCCAGCAGAACACGGAGCCCGCACGGCTCAGCATCGGCGTGATCCCCGCCGGCGACCTCGTCTACATGACCGGCCAGTTCGAGCGGCCCGGCCCGGTCGCCCTGCGGATCGGCATGACGGTCAAGGAGGCGATGGCGGCGGTCCTGGGGATGCGGATCACCGGGGATACCGACTACGCCCTCCTGCGCCGGCCGTTCCGCGATCCGGTGCACCCCGAGGTCTTCCGGATCGACCTGAACGACTACACCGAGGACATCGTCCTCCTGCCCGGCGACGAGGTCTACCTGGGGCGGACGTGGCTCTACGCGGTCGTGGAGTACCTGCGGGAGTACCTCTTCGGCATCATCCCGGGACAGCTCTACAGCCTGCCCTTCGGAGCGATGTGACGGCCGAGGCGGGCTGCGAGCGGCCGCCGCCGCGGCGCGGCAGGACGCTCGTGGGCCTCGCCTGGGAAATCGGGCGTGGTTCAGAAATGGCGCAATCCGGGTGACACTGGCGTGTTTCAGAAACGAAGAACAGGCGCCGCAGGCGCCCGGCGCCCATCA
>JAFGKN010000174.1 GCA_016928605.1 Planctomycetota bacterium
CGGAAGACCGCGAGGCTCCGCTCCAGGATGCTCTGCTCGTAGGCGGGCACCTGCTTCAGGTTCTGGGCGTAGCAGCGTCCGATCTGGCCTATGCTCGAGGCCCCGAAGCCGAGCAGGTCGCAGCCCGCCTTCGTCGTGTATCCCTGGAAGTTGCGGTGGAGAGTGCGGTCCTTCAGCGCCGCCGTCAGCTCGTCCTCGACGCGCGCGAAGTGATCCATCCCGATGAAGACGTATCCGGCCGCCGTGAAGCGCTCCACCACCATCTCGAGGATGTTGAGCTTCTCCGCTGGAGACGGGAGGGCTTCCCGCGGGATGGCCCTCTGGTGCTTGATCATCTCCGGAAGGTAGGCGAAGTTGAAGGCCGCGATGCGATCCGGAGCGATCTCGATGATCCTGTCGACCGTGTAGCGGAAGCTCTCGGCCGTCTGGTGCGGCAGACCGTAGATGAGATCCACGTTGATCGACTCGAAACCCAGCTCCCGGCAGCGGTCGACCACGGCGCGCGTCAGCTCCTCGGTCTGGTACCGGTGCACCGCGTACTGGACCTTCTCGTCGAAGTCCTGGATGCCCATGGAGATCCGGTTGAAGCCGCGGTCGTGGAAGAGCTGGAGATGTTCCTCCTTCGCCTCGCGCGGGTCGATCTCCACGCCGATCTCCGCGTCGCCGGAGATTTCGAACGAGGCGCAGATGGCATCGAAGAGCCGGTCGAGGACCGGGGCCGGCATGAAGGTCGGGGTGCCGCCGCCCCAGTGGATCTGCACGACCTTCCGGCCCGGACCGATCATGGACGAGACGGTCTTCATCTCGTCGGCGAGCCGGTCGATGTAGGGCTCGCTCAGCTCCCTCTTCTTCGTGAAGTGTACGTTGCAGCCGCAGAAGTAGCAGACCGAGCGGCAGAAGGGAAGGTGGATGTAGAGCGAGAGCGGGCGCGCGGCCCCCTCTTCCCTGGTGCGGCGGATCTCCCGGCAATACTCGTCGACGCCGAAGCCTTCGTGAAAGTGGGGCGCGGTCGGGTACGAGGTGTACCGGGGCCCGGGCCTGTCGTACTTCAGGATCAGATCCTTGTCGAAAGCCGGAGGATCCCAGGGCCGGGACATGGTTGACTTCCTCGGAGCCGCGAGCGGATCGCGGCGGACATCCGCGCACGCTCGACGAGAGTAACATACTGTACGACCCGCGCATCATCCACCGGGGCGGTCGTCTCAGGACGCCTCGCCGTCGCGGCGGCGGGAGAGGATCGCGTCGACGGCCTCGGCGAACCCCTCGCCGCCGTCGAGGTTCGTGATGTAGGCCGGAGGATGCTCGACGAGGGACGCCCAGCGCCGGATGCCCGCCACGCCGATCGAGTGGCGGAAGCAGCGGAAGAGAGGGTCGTCGTTGGGCGAGTCGCCGACGTGGATCACGCGATCGGGCGCCGAGCTGGCCTCGACGGACATCTCGCGCTCGAGGTAGAGCTTGGACGTCTGGAGCTTGTCGAACGAGCCGAACCAGCCGTTGACGTGGATCGAGCTGATCTTCGCGCGCGCTCCGTGGTCGAGGAAGATCTGCCGGATGCGCAGGATGTCGCGGCAGTTCAGCGGAGCGACGTCCTCCGCGTGGTCGATCGCGAGGTCGAACTCCCGGTAGGGCTGATCGGCCGCCACGCGGCAGCCGGGCACCGCTTCGCGGATCTCCTCCGCGATCTTCTCGAGGCGCTTGTGGAAGAGCGCGCGGTCGGCCTCCGGATACGCGAAGTGGCGGATCATGCGGCGCTCCTGCAGGCGGAAGTAGAGCCCTCCGTTCTCGCCGATCACGCCGTGCACGGGCCAGAGACGCGCGATATGGTCCGCCCAGCCGGCGGGGCGCCCCGTCACCACGACCACCGGCAGCCCGGCCTCGCGCGCTTTCCAGAGGGCCGAGTAGGCGGCCGGCGAGAGCTTGCCGCACGACGTGAGAGTGTCGTCGAGGTCGCAGAGGAGCGCCGCGAGGGAGCGGCAGACCTCGTGCGGCAGCTCATCGATCGACCGGGTGCTCGCCAGCGAGCCGCTGGCGGGAGAGACCGACTCGGGCATATGGATTTCCTCCAGGCGCCGGAGAACCTCGGAAACGGCCGGCGTATCTTAACACCTTCTCGCCTCGCGCGCGCCAGGGGAGGCGGCCGGATTCGAGATGAAGATTTCAAAGAGGCCGGGCCTTCGATTACACTCCCGGTGACTGGATTCCTCGCGAGAGAAGCGCGAGTCGAGGCCACCGGCCGGAGCGCGCCGCCCGTGCGCGGCCCAGCGAGTCTCGCCTGCCGCGATCATCGCAGGCCGAGACCACCCGCCGGAGAGCCCCGCCCGGAAGCGGGAGGTGTGCCATGGGAGGCAAGCCCATCTGGATCTTGATCATCGCGGCCGTCTTGTTGCTGATCTGGCTGGCCGCCTGCCGCCGGAGCGCGAAGGAGGCCGGCAGCGCCGGCGGAGATGGCTCCGGCCTCCTGCCGGTCAAGGGCGCCGGGGGGCGCGCCGACGCGGCGGCGGCGAGCGCAGATGATCCGTCGGCGGGAGATTCCCGGCCGCCCGGCGCCTCGCGCCACGCCGAGGCCCGCCGCGCCATGGTCCTCCACCAGATCGAGCAGCCGCGCGACGGCCGGACTCCCGTGCGCTCGCAGGCCGTCCTGGAAGCCATGCGCGCTGTCCCCCGGCACGCCTTTGTCCCTCCGGAGCTCGAGGCCGAGGCCCACGCGGACTGTCCGCTGCCGATCGGACACGGCCAGACGATCTCCCAGCCCTACATCGTCGCGCGGATGACGGAGCTGCTCGGTCTCGAGCCGGACTCGAAGATCCTCGAGATCGGCACCGGCTCCGGATACCAGGCGGCGGTGCTCGCCGAGATCACTCCCCACGTCTACACGATCGAGATCGTCGAGCCCCTGGCGGAGCGCGCGCGGACGGTCCTGCGAGAGCAGGGCTACGGGCAGGTGAAGTGCCGCGCGGGGGACGGCTACCTCGGGTGGGAGGAGGAGGCCCCCTTCGACGGGATCATCGTGACCTGCGCGCCGGAGGATCTGCCTCCTCCCCTCTGGGAGCAGCTCAAGCCGGGCGGGCGCATCGTGATCCCCATCGGAGAGGCGCACGGCCTGCAGCGGCTCGAGCTGGTGACGAAGACGCAGGACGGAGAGCGGCGGACGGAGCTCGTCGAATGGGTCCGTTTCGTGCCTCTCACGAGGCAGCAGGAGCCATAGCCGCCGCCGGAGCCGGATGGTCCCGCGCCGAGAGC
>JAFGKN010000810.1 GCA_016928605.1 Planctomycetota bacterium
CGATGGAGGCATGCCGGCGGGAGACCTTCGCATCCGCGATCCGGATGCCGCACTCGCTGTGGCGCCCGAGGACCACGGGAAAGCTGGCGAGCTCCAGCTTCGTCTCCGGATCGGTCTGGATGAGGACTTCGAGCTTCAAGGCGCCGGTCTCCATCGAGTGCCTGGCGGCAATTCTCGTCCATCCTCTCCCGGCGGGCGCCGTGCATCCAGAGACTTCTGCGCATCGCGTGGAGGCGGTGGCGGCTCGCGTGGAGGCGGTGGCGCCGCGTCTCAGCGGTCGTTCCCCGGCAGTCTGCCGCGGGGGATGACGCGATACGGCGTCAGCGTGACGGGCCCCAGCAGGCCCGACGGCTCCAGGTCCCAGCCGGACGCGTCAAACGGCTTGTACATGTGGTCGACGATGTTGATGTCGTGGAACTTCTTCCAGTCGACGCCGCGCCGGTCCAGGTCGCGGATCCGGTTCGCCGAGAGGTTGGTCACCTCGATGGCGATCTCGTTGCGGCCCGGCTCGAGGAGGCCCGTCACGTCCACGCGGAACGGGTGGGCGAACGCGACGCCCGCAGGCTTGCCGTTCACCCGGACCCGGGCGCTCTCCCGCACGTCGCCGAGGTCGAGGATCCAGTCCGCGCCGTCGGTCGGGGGCAGGTTCACGCTGATGGTGTAGCTCGCGGCCCCGGCGAAGCGGTCCACGTCGTCGCCGCCGCCGAGCTCCGTCCAGGACTTCAGCTCCTCGGCGGTGAGCGCTCCGGGAAGCGTCGGACCGCCGTCGACGAACTCCACGCGCCAGGTTCCCTCGATGCGGATCGGCTCGCCGGCGCGTTCCCGGACCGGCCACGCGGGACCCTCGACCTCCTCGCCCGCGAGCGCGCGCAGCACGCGCGTCTCGCCCGGCTCCATCTGCAGGTAGATCTCGGTCCGCTCGCCGACCCGGCGGATCGGCGCCACGCCGGCGCGGGCCGTCAGCGGATCCATCAGCACCACCGACCGGCAAGGCGAGGCTACCGGTACCCACGCGCTGACCGGATCCGCCGTGTGGTTGGCGATGAAGTAAGAGACATGCGAAGGGCTCTTGCGGCGGATGAACTCGAGGCCGCGGTCGACGAGCGGCTCGCGGGCGATCGCAGCCGCATCGAGCAATCCCCGCAGGTCATCGCCGACGACCAGCCTTCCCTTTCCCAGCGCGGCCACGCCGCCGGCATCCGGCGCCAGCCCGCCCAGCAGGTCGCCGAGCTTTTCCCTGCGATCGGCGTGATCCCGCCAGCCGGGCACGTCCGCCGGCAGGCCCTTCCAGACCAGCACGGTGGCCCCCGCCTGCGCGAGGTCGAGCAACCGCCGCGCCGTTTCGATCTTCATGTGCTTCACGGCGGGCAGCAGGATGGCGCGGTACTCGGTGCCGCCCTCGGTGCGCAGCCGGCCCTCCTCGCAGCGCGTGCGGAGCAGCTGCCGGTCCGACACGTAATCGAAGGTGTAGCCGCTCTCGATCATCCAGCGGCCGGCCTCGCCGCAGGTCGTCGCCTCGATCCAGTCCGGCGAGTGCACCGAGAACCGCATCTCCCTCGTGCCGCCGCTCATCCACAGGTCGTGAACCGGCCAGAAGAGCAGCACGTCGTTGTGGGGCCGCCCCTCCTGCAGGACGCTCTGGCATCGCGTGATGTAGGCGTTCAGCGCGGGCACGTCCCGGAAGATCGAGTTCCGGGCGTTCGCCTGGGTCGATGCGTAGAAGAGCCAGCCCGGCCAGGCCGTCTTCCGAGGCGCGAAGCAGATGCCGTGGTAGTAGATGCAGTTGATGCCGTTGAGGAGCAGGTTGTCGGACTCGGCCTTGATGTGGGAGAGCGCCGTGTGGAAATGGTTGCGCAGCCAGGTGAAGCTCTCGGAGATCACGACCTCGCGGCCGGCCACGTGCGCGGCGGAGGAGGCGAAGCGGTTCACCAGGTCGCTCTGCCGGTCCGGCCGGATCCACCGCGCGTCGCGGCGGAAGCCGGGGATGTCGAACTTCGTCGCGCCGAACACCTCCGTCTCGGGGATCTCGGCGGCGGCGTACATGTCGAGCAGGTTGGCCGGCGAGCCGTGCGCCTGCATCCGCAGCCCGCTGCCGCGCTCCTTCCCCCAGCGGACGATCTGCTCCACGCACTCGATCAGCACATCGGAGAGCGTCTCACGGTAGTCGCAAACGACGCGCCTCGCTTCATCGGCGGCAGCGCCAGCCGCATCACCGCCGCCGGCCAGCGCCTCGGCGTGCTCCTCGATCGAATAACCGCGCAGCCGGCGGAACGATTCCGGAAGCTCCGGACACCAGTTTCCCGGATTCTCGAACGAGTCGTAGTAGAACGCGCGCGGCGAGCTGCCGCGACCCTCGGCGAAGCGCTCGCTCATCCAGTCGAGGTGGAACTTCACCGCCGCCGGCGAGTACGGATTCACCGTCAGGCCCTGCCCTCCCGGTCCGGCGCGCTTGACCGTGGCGCGATTGGGCCGCGCCGCGATCCGGCCGCTCTCGACGGCGAGGGTCAGCTCGCCGTGCTCCGGAGTCACGTGCGGTCCGCCCATCCGCCAGCCGGAGCTGGGCGTGAGATCGATGTGCATCCCCAGCCGTTTCGCCTCCGCCACCGCGTGGTTGAACATCTCGAACCACTGCGGCGAAAAAATGTCGATGAAGCGCTCTTCCTCTCCGCGCACGCCGTAGATCCCGATCGCCCCCATGTTGCCCCACCCTGCCTTGCGGTACGTCTCGAGGTTCCAGGTCAGGTCCTCCTTGGTGACCGCGCTGCCGGGCCACCACCAGTACGCGCCGGGGCGGCACTCCGCGCGCACGAGCGGCCATCCCAGAGCGCTTTCCTGAGCCTCCGGCGAGACGAGGAATTCATCCATCGGTGCCCACGAGGGCGTCGTCGCCGCGTAGTCCTCCGGGCGGTCCGGCGAGACGCACGCGAGCACCTGGAA
>JAFGKN010000811.1 GCA_016928605.1 Planctomycetota bacterium
CGCGTCACAGGCCGCGGCGAGAATCGAACCTTCACGATCACCCCCAGCGACCCCAACGCCGGCGGCGGGCTCACGCTTCACCAGGGCGGCATCGTCGATACGCCTTCCGGCCAGTGGTGGAGCATCATCATGCAGGATCACGGCAGCATCGGCCGCATGGTCGCTCTGGTGCCGGTCACCTGGGACCACAACTTCCCGATCATCGGCCTGCCGGGCAATCTCCGCAAGGCGCCCAATACCTGGTTCAAGCCCGACACGGGCCATACCCAGGCGCCCAGGCCGCCTTTTGTGCGCAGCGATGGCTTCGACGCTCCGCATCTGAATCCCGTCTGGCAGTGGAATCACGTGCCCGACGACACGAAATGGTCGCTCACCGAAAAGACCGGCGTCCTGCGCCTTCATTCCCTTCCCGCCGCTGACTTCTGGATGGCCCGCAACAGCCTGACCCAGCGGCCGCCGGGTCCCGAGTGCGTGGTGACTGTCGAGCTCGACGCCTCGGACCTGGCAGCGGGAGACACCGCCGGCCTGGCGCTGCTGAGTGCTCCCTACGCCTGGATCGGCCTCGTCAAGAGCCCCGAAGGCGCGACCCTCCAGACGTACGACCAGACCGATCACGAGACCGCGAAAGCTCCCGCGAGTCCCACTCACCTTTGGCTCCGCGTGGCCTGCAACTTCGACAGCGAGAAAGCCATCTTCAGCTGGAGCGCCGACGGCGAGGACTTCGCTCCGCTGGGCGAGCCCTTCACCATGGTGTTCCAGCTCATCACCTTCCAGGGGGTTCGCCTTGCCCTGTTCAACTACAACACGTCCGGCACACCCGGCGGCCATGCCGATTTCGACAACTTCACCGTGGGCGAGCCGCGGGCGTCGGGCATCGAGCGGACGATTCCCGTGGGCAAGACCATCACGCTGGCCAGCAGCGCCGACGGCAGCCTCCTGGCCATGAATGCCCAGGAGATGTCGCTCCACAGCGTTCCCTCGGACTCACCCAGCGCCGCCACGCCCGCCGTCGCCTTCGAGGTCATCGACGTGGGCAGGGGGCGCGTGGCGCTTCGAGCAGCCAATGGGCGGTTGGTCTCCGTGGATGACAGCGGTGTGGTCCTCGAGGATCTCGCCGGCGCCGCGCCGACGAAGGCCGAGTCGTTCCAGTGGGTCAACCTCATGCGGGGCGACGCGATGCTCATGTCCCTCACCGACCATCGCTACCTGGCCACCGAGCCCGGTAGCCCAGGACCGGTCACGGCTTCTGCCACCGGACCGCGGCCGGACCGCAAGGGCGGCGCCTGTTTCAAGTGGACATCAGCGCCGCCGCATGCATTGAACACTATCCGCAACAGCACGCCCACCAGCGAAGAGGGCGAGGGCCGAGTGGGAGACCAGCAGGATTTGACCATCCAGGCCGCTTACAAGGATCACTTCCTCATCGGCATGGCGGGCGATATACCCGGCAACTACTCAGGCGAGGAGATGAACCTCGTCAGAGAGCACTTCAACGCCGTCACGCCGGAGAACTGCATGAAGCCGGCTCCGGTTCATCCCGGCGAGAACACCTGGAGATTCGAGCGGCCCGACGCCCTGGTGAAGTGGTGCGCCGAGAACAATGTTGCCATCCATGGCCACACGCTCGTCTGGCATGCCCAGACCGGCAACTGGTTCTTTCGCGATGGCGACAAGGCGGCCGTCACTCAGCGGATGAAGGACCACATCAGCACGCTGGTGGGGCGCTACAAGGGGAAGATCCGCAGCTGGGATGTCGTCAACGAGGCGATCAACGACCGCGGCAACGCCCAGACGGCCGGGACGGAGAACCTCCGCGATTCCTCGTGGCTCCGGGCCATGGGGCCCGAGTTCCTGACGCTCGCGTTCCAGTTCGCCCACGAAGCCGATCCGGACGCGACGCTGTACTACAACGACTACGGCATCGAGGCCGGCCCCAAGCACGCGAGCTCGATGGTGCTGCTCAAGCGCCTGATCCAGGACGGCGCGCCCATCCACGGGGTGGGAATCCAGGGCCACTGGAGCACCGCCAGCATCCCCTATGACGCACTGGACAAGGCGATCGCCGACTACGCTTCGCTCGGGCTGAAAGTCAGCATCACCGAGCTGGACGTGACGATCCGCGGGTCGTCGGGAGGTCAATTCGGCCGCGGCTTCCGAGGCCGCCGGTTTGGCGGCGGGGCGCCGCCTTCGCCGCAAGACCTCAAGGCCCAGGCCGATGCTTATGCGCGGCTCTTTTCGATCTTCATCAAGCACAAGGACGCGATCGAACGCGTGACGTTCTGGGGCCTCAGCGACCGCCGCACGTGGCGATTTGGACAGCACCCGCTGATCCTCGACTCCACGGGCCAGCGGAAGCCGGCCTATGCGGCGATCGTCGACGCGCTGCTGCATCCGAACCCTGAGCTGGCACCACCACGGTGACCAGCCTGGTAAGGTCGGTTTGCCGTGACAGAGGTGACTTGTGAGTGACGTACCACGGCAGGATGCGGCTCGGCGCGGCCGTGCAGCAGAGCGGCGGGTGATTTTGCCGGTAAGCTCCACCTCCGGCTCTGGGTCCGTGGGGGAAGTCCGGCGACAGGTTGGCGAACCGGTTGGGGCTCTGGAAGTGCACGTGGGTCTTGAAGTCCCCCGAGACCGCCGCCGGCCCCGCGTTGAAGAAGGCCCGCTCCGCACGGTCGGCCATCCGGCCCTCGCCCGTCACGAAAAGCAGTCTGATCTGGCTCCACACGTAACCGGCCACGTCGCACGTCTCGCTGCCGCGAAACGCTCCCGTGGGGCCGTACCACTCGTCGGAGACGGGAACGCCGTGGGGCTGCATGGCGATCCGCTCGAGCAGATCATGCCAGCCGACGGCCGCCTCGCGGTAACCCCTCTCGCCGCTCCACAGGTAGCCCACTGTCCAGGGCGCGGAGCTCTCGAGGAACTCGACCGCGTGAGCGTCGTCCACGGTCGCTCCCGGGGTCAGTGCTGGCGTTTGCGGTAACGGGCGAGACTCGGCAGGAGCGCGCCCCCTTCTTCCTCGAACATGGCATCGAGCGCGGGAACGACGGCAGAATCCGGGTTCGAGGAGCCGCGGGAAAGCAGTGGATTACTGCCGGAACGAGCTTTCTGGGGTAGTATGCATGCGAGGATCCGTCAGGGGGTGGCGGGTCGTTGAACCTCATCCCTCTCGAAAGGAGACCCAGGCCGTGGTCCGATCGACAGCTTGCGAGATTCTCCGGTGGACCGTCAGGGCGAGCTGGCTGGTCTCGCTGGGGGCGGTGGTGGGAACGCTCTCATCTGGCGCGGCCGTGGCGGCGAGAAACGCCCCGCGCCCGAACGTCATCCTCCTGCTGGTCGACGATCAGGGGTACGGCGATCTGGGGTGCACCGGCAACCCCGTCATCGAGACGCCGAACCTCGACCGTCTCCATTCGGAGGGCGTCCGCCTCAGCGACTTCCACGTGGCGCCGATGTGCACGCCCACCCGCGCGCAGTTGATGACCGGCGTCGATTCGCTCTACACCGCGGCCATGAACGTCAGCAGCGGGCGGGCCCTGCTGCGGAGGGACCTGCCCACCATGGCCGATCTCTTCGCCCGGAGCGGTTACCGAACGGCCATCTTCGGCAAGTGGCACCTGGGCGACATCTACCCCTATCGGCCGCTGGACCGGGGGTTCCAGACGGCCTTGTGGTTCCGGTCCTCCTACGTCGGATCGGCGTCAGACGCGTGGGACAACGACTATTTCAACGACCGCTATCGCCTGGGGGACGACCTCCAGCGATTCGAGGGATACTGCACGGACGTCTTCTTCGGCCGGGCCATCGACTGGATCAAAGAGCGCCAACGCCGGGGGGAACCGTTCTTCGCGTATCTCCCCTTGAACGCCGCCCACGCCCCGCTCTACGTGCCGGAGAGGTACAGGAAGCGGTACGAGTCCCTGCTGGCCGGCCGCGAGCTGAAGGGCGCCAGGCGAGAGTCGCTCGCCCGGTTCTTCGGGATGATCGCCAACATCGATGAGAACCTCGGCCGCCTGGAGACGATGCTCCGGGAGACCGGACTGCGGGACGACACGATCCTCATCTTCCTGAGCGACAACGGCGGCACGGTCGGCGTGCCCTTCTACAACGCAGGGATGAAGGGGAGCAAGACGACGTTGTGGGAAGGCGGCCATCGCGTGCCCTGCTTCGCGCGCTGGCCATCGGGCGGCATCGGCGGCGGCCGGGACGTCGCCGGGCTGACCGAGTGTCAGGACCTGCTCCCCACCCTGGTCGAGCTGTGCTCGCTCGAAGTCCCCCGCAACGCGAGGTTCGACGGGATGAGCCTGGCGAAGGTACTGCGAGACCCGAACGAGCGGCTCCCCGACCGGATGCTGGTCGTGCAGTTCAGCCGGATGGAATCCCAGCGGCCGAAGAGGAACGATGCCGCCGTTCTGTGGGGACGCTGGCGGCTGGTGAAGGGAGCACAGCTGTACGACCTGCGCTCCGATCCGCACCAGGACCGCGACGTGTTCGCGGAGCATCCCGACGTCGCCGCGCGGATGCAGGAGCACTACGATCGCTGGTGGGCCGGCATCGAGCCCAGCCTGGATCGGTTCCAGCCGTCGGTGGTCGGTTCTCCACAGGCAAACCCCACACGGCTCTGCGCATGCGAATGGGCGGACGTATTCCTCGATCAAGGCCGGCAAGTCCGCATCGGCGAGCGGAAGAACGGCGTCTGGCACATCGAGGTGGATCGGGAAGGCCGGTACGAGATCGCGCTCTGCCGCTGGCCCCGCGAGGCCGACGCCGCCATGACCTCGGGCCTGCCGCCCCACGTGGGCGAGGACGGAGCCTCCGTGGCCGGCGTGGCGCTGCCCATCGCAGCGGCCCGGCTTCGCATCGGCGATCATGACGTGAGGATGGACGTGGGCGCGGAGGCCCGCGAAGCGGCCTTCGAGCTGGACCTGCCGAAAGGACGGACCACTCTCGAGACCTGGTTCCACGACAAGGCGGGAAAGGAGATCTGCGGGGCCTACTACGTGTACGTCCATCGCCTGCCGGAGGCGAAGACCGAGGCGGCTCCGGCTTCCGAGGAATGATCGGAACCCGGACCGCGTCGTCGTGGACGAGAGCCGCTCGTCCAGCTCCGAGAAGATCGAGCGCGCCGCCAGGCTCGTGGGAGGGGAGCGACGCTGATCGGCACGAACCCCTGACCTGACGGCCCCGACGGAGAAGGCCATAGTGGCCGCCACGGGCTCCCTGACCGCGCCGATCGAGGTCTCCTTCGACTCGATGCTATCGGTTTTGCTCGATCCTCGAGTCCAGCACGGCGTTCACGATCGCGTCGGCAAGGGCCTTCATCCCTTTGTCGCCGGGGTGCCCGGCGACCCCGTCGTGCGTGAAGGACCGCTCCGAGCGCGCCGCACTCGATGGATCGCGGCCGAGCGAGCCGGCGTCGACGAAGATCCCGCCGGCCTCCCGACAGGCCTCGGCGAGCACCTGGTCCTTGGCTGCATCTGGCCAGAAGCAGCTCCGCACGACCACCAGCGGGTGGCGTCTCGCGAGGGCGCAACGGAGGAGGCTCATCACCCCGGCCTTGAACTGCGCTCTGGCCTCAGCGGAGCCCAGCGGAGGGACGTTCTCTCCGATGGCGAGGACCACCAGGTCGGCGTCGAACGCGAAGCAGTCCTTCAATTCCAGGTCCACATCGTACGCCGCGTAGCCGCGCTCGAAATCCGCGATGTTCTTGACCCGGATCCGGGGCGTGGACCCGATGTGCCGGGCGAGAGCGCCCGCGACGAGGTGGACGTAGTCCTTGTCCTCGGAGCTGGCCGCCATGCCCCAGTTTCCGGTCCAGCCGATCTCCGGCTTGGGGCCGTGCAATGTGATGCTGTTCCCCAGGAAGAGGATGCGGCGGATGGCCGCGGGCTTGACCTCCGGCTCCGCCGTGACCGGGAACATGGAGATCCGGAACTTCGTGCAGCCGTAGGGGACGAGCGTCACTCGCTCCGGTGGCTTTGTTGTTTCGACCGGCAGGAGCGGCAGCCGGGGGGCCTTCGGGTCGGGATTCCAGGCGACCTCGACCGCACTCGCTCGCAGCTCGAGGGGCGCTGCCAATGGCCAGTCCCACCTCGCGGGCATCGCGGAGCGAGCCACCGTCAAGCCGGGATCCTGCACGTCCAGCGCGAATTGCCACCGGGCGCTCGGATCGGGCGTGTTGGCGTCCGCGGTGTCGGGGATGGGCAGCGCGAAGAGCAGCGGGCCGTAGGAGACGGAGGCGTAAGGCACGCCCCGCGTGCTCCCCTCCTCCGGAATCGCCACCTTCGTGGCCCGGTGCGCGCCGTCGTAGGGAGCGCCCGTCGCGGTGTCGCGTCCGGTTTCGAGGCGCGCGGTCATGGGAAGGCAGAGCCGCACGGTGTCGCCCGGCCTCCAGGTCCGTTGGATGCGGGCGAATCCTTTCGAGCTCCGCTCGACGGGCACGCTGGAGCCGTTCACGTCGAGGGTGGGCGATGTGCACCAGCCGGGGATGCGAACGTCGAGGGGGAATGCGGCCTCGCGTTCGGGCTGAACGGACATCACAACGGTTTCGCTGAAGGGGTAGTCGGTCGTGCAGTCGATCACGACCGGGACGCGGTCCGCCACGAGCGCGGTCACCTTGCAGGGGCCGTAGCAGGTGGCCGCCAGGCCTCCCTCGTGGGTGGCCATCCACAGGTGCGTGACGTACCACGGCACGATGCGGTTGAGCGCGGCCGTGCAGCAGAGCGGCGAGTGCTTC
>JAFGKN010000812.1 GCA_016928605.1 Planctomycetota bacterium
CCGGAGCTCGAGGCGTCGGCTTGCACGTGATCAAGGCCATCGAGCTCACCCTTCCCCGCCAGCAGGTCCAGCACTGGCGCATCGGGCGCGATGTCCCCCTGGGCCAGGAAGTGCTCCTCCACAGCGACGCCGGCGAGGGACAGGGCGCGCGGCTCCTCGTGGCGCGCGTGCGAAGGATACCCTGAGCCGGCTTGCGTCAACGAGCGTTCCCGCGCCACAATCTCTCGAGCCTGCCGGTGTGGACACCAGCGCGGATCGAGACCCATGCTCCCCAGGGAACGCGTCCTACGAGCCGTTCATCACGAGCGCCCCGATCGGGTGCCGCGGGACTTCTGGGCGGAGCCGCCGGCGCTGCGGAGGATCCTCGAGCACGCGGGCCGCGCGGATGAGGAAAGCCTCCTCGAAGCCCTCGAGATCGACATCCGGCACCTGAACGGCGGGGAGCCGCCCGAGACGGAAGTGAGCCCCGGCCTCTTCAGGAACTTCTGGGGCGAGCAGTACATCTACCGCTCCACTCCCTGGGGGCCGATGCGGGAGGACGTCAAGGGAGCGCTCGCGGCGGCATCGAGCCTCGACGAGATCGCCCGGTTTCCCTTTCCCTCGCCCGGCGGCATGGACTACTCGCGCATCCGTGAGGCCGTAGAGCGATGGCGCCGCTACGCGATCCTCTACGGCTTCGCCGACGTCTGGCAGCGCCCCGCGCTCGTGCGCGGCTGGGAGGCCTGGTTCCTCGACATGGTGGAGAGGCCCCGCTGGGTTCACTTCCTCTGCCGGAAGTTCACGGACTTCTACCTCGAGGACTACACCCGGGCGAGCGAGGCGAGCGGCGGGCGCATCGATCTGTTCCTCCTCATCAGCGACCTGGGATCGCAGCACGGGCCTCTGATCTCCGCTGCGATGTTCGGTGAGTTCGTCGCTCCGTACCTGAAGGAGATGATCGATCGCATCCACGAGCTGGGGGCGCTCGTCCTCTTCCACAGCTGCGGGCGAGTCCACTCGTTCATCCCTGCGCTCATCCGGCTCGGCGTCGACATCCTCGATCCCGTGCAGCCTCTCGGACCGGAGATGGCTCCCGAGAGCCTCCGGGCCGAGTTCGGCGGGAAGATCGCGTTTCACGGGGGGATCGACATCCAGGAGCTGCTTCCCAGGGGATCCCCAGGCGATGTCCGGCGCGAGGTGAGACGCTACTGCGAGAGCTTTCCGGGCGGCGGCTATATCCTCGGTCCGTCCCACCTCTTCCAGCCCGACATCCCGCCCGAGAACGCGCTCGCCGTGTACGAGTGAGGGCGAGCTCGATGTCCGCCCTGCGAGGCATGCCGCTCTGCAGGCAGCGCAGGCCGCGATCGAGGTCCATCTGCGCGCGGCCTCACTGCTCCGACGGGAACCCGGAGTACGCCTCCATCCCGTGCTCGCCCAGGTCGAGCCCCTGGACCTCCTCCTCCTCCGTGACGCGCACGCCCATCGCGGCCTTCAGGACGAGCCAGACCAGGAGAGCGGCGGGGAAGACGTAGGCGGCGGAGGCCGCGACGCCGAGCAGCTGGGTGCCGAGCTGGCCGAAGCCGCCGCCGTAGAAGAGACCGAGCTCCGGGCGGGTGCCGGGATCGCCCCCCATTCCGGGGGCGGCCGGCGACGCGAAGAGGCCGACGGCGAGCGTCCCGAAGATCCCGTTGAGGAGGTGCACCGACAGAGCCCCCACCGGATCGTCGATCCTCAGCTTGTCGAAGGAGACGACGCCGAGGACGACGATCACGCCAGCGATCGCCCCGATGATGAACGCGCCGCCCATGGAGACGAAGGCGCAGGGCGCCGTGATCGCGACCAGCCCCGCGAGGCATCCGTTGAGCGTCATGGAGAGGTCCGGCTTCTTGAAGAGCGACCAGGCCGCGATCGTCGCCGCGACCGCGCCCGTGGCCGCCGCCATGTTGGTCGTCAGCGCGATGTGTCCGATCGCCGACGGATCGGCGGCCATGGTGCTCCCCGGGTTGAACCCGAACCAGCCGAGCCAGAGGATCAGGGCGCCGAGAGCGGCGAGCGCCATGTTGTGGCCGGGGATGGGGTTCACCCCGCCGCCCGGCTTGAACTTGCCCTTCCGGGCTCCGAGGACGAGGGCTCCGGCGAGTCCCGCCCATCCGCCGCAGGCGTGCACGACGGTCGAGCCGGCGAAGTCGAAGAAACCCTTCTCCGCGAGCCAGCCCCCGCCCCAGATCCAGTGGCCCGGCACGACGTAGATCGCGGCCACCATGAAGAACGAGAAGATGATGAAGGTGAGGTACTTGATGCGCTCGGCGACCACGCCGGAGACGATCGTCGCCGCGGTCCCCGCGAAGACGAGCTGGAAGAAGAACTTGGCCGATAGGGGAACGGCGGCCCAGCTCAGCGAGGAGAACACGCCCTGGTACTCATCGCCGCCCAGCGGGCTGAGATCGACCGCCGGGTCTCCGGGCGTGAGGCTCGGGAGGAAGCCCTTCGTGCCGACGAAGGCGTTCCCGTCGCCGAACATGAGGCCGAAGCCGACGATCCAGAACGCGATGGTCGACACGGCGAAGACGATGAAGTTCTTCGAGAGGATGTTGACTGCGTTCTTCCTGCGGCAGAGTCCCGTCTCCACGCAGGCGAAGCCGGCGTTCATCCAGAAGACCAGCATGGCGGCCAAAAGGACCCAGAGCGTGTCGGCCACGACCCTGGGGTCGCTCATCAGGGCCATCGCCTTCTCGGCCGGGCTCTGGGAGGCGGTCTGGGCTGCGGTCTGAGCGACGGCCGCACCCGAGGCGGCGTCCGCGGCGGCGAGCGCCTGTGGCGGCATCAGGAGACCCAGGGCGATTCCTGCCGCGAGGCTGGCCACGACGAGCGCGGCGGCAGCTCCGCGCCGGCGAAGATCTCCGCCTCCGGCGATTCGCCCCGGCGGTACCCGCGTCCCTTCACGAGCGTGTTCGATCATCATGAAAACTCCGTGATTCTGAAGCTCGAGCGGCGAGACTCGAGCGCCTTGACTTGAGCCGAGAGCCGCAGCCGGCGCATCCTCCGTTCTCGCGATGCCGTCGCGAACGCGGCATCGCCGTTGCGAAGGCGGCATCAGAGCGCGTCCTTGCCGGTCTCTCCGGTCCGGATGCGGACGACCTGGTCGAGAGCCTGGACGAAGATCTTCCCGTCGCCGATCTTGCCCTCCTCGCTGCTC
>JAFGKN010000813.1 GCA_016928605.1 Planctomycetota bacterium
AGGCGCCGCAGGCGCCCGGCGCCCATCAGGCGCCGAGGAGAGGGAGGCCGCGTGTCGCGGCCGGTGCGGGGGAGGGGCCGCATCCCCCGCATAAAGGGATGGCGCGGTTCAAAACCGGTGTCACCCGGTTTTGAACCACGCCGAGTGTCGGATCTGCCGGGCCGATGGTCTATAATCCGCGCGGACGATCCGGCGGCCGGCGGAGGCGAGCCGCCCGCGCGGAGAGTCCCTCCGAGCTGTGTACGGTAGGAGGCGACGAGTGAGCGGATTCGAAGGAGAGCGCCGGGGCATCTGCTGCTCGGGCAACTGGATCATCGATCACGTCAAGACGATCAACTGCTGGCCCCGCGAGGAGACCCTCGCGACCATCCTCGCGGAGGAGCTGGGGACCGGGGGCGCCCCGTACAACGTCAGCGTCGACCTGTCCAGGTTCGATGTCGGCATCCCGATCCACGGTCTCGGGCTCGTGGGGGATGACTCGGACGGCGAGCGCATCCTCGATGACTGCCGACGCCGCGGCATCGACACGCGTCTCCTGCGCAAGGTTCCCGGCGTCCCCACGGCCTACACCGACGTGATGGCGGTCGAGGAGACAGGGCGGCGCACCTTCTTTCACAACCGGGGAGCCAACGCCCTCCTGGCCCCCGAGCATTACGCGGTCGCGGAGATCCCCTGCCGCGTCCTGAGCCTGGGCTACCTGCTGCTTCTCGACGGGTTGGACGCGGAGGACCCGGAGTTCGGCACGTGCGCCGCCAGAGTCCTCGCCCGCTGCCGCGAGGCCGGCATCCTGACGTGCGTGGACGTCGTCAGCGAGGACTCGGACCGATTCGTCCGCATCGTCACTCCGAGCCTGAAGCATACGGACTATCTCATCATCAACGAGTTCGAGGCCGAACGGACCACGGGGCGGGAGTTGAAGCCCGGAGGACGCCTCGACCGCGTCGCGCTCGAGGCGGCTGCAGAGGATCTCCTCTCCCGCGGCGTGCACCGTATGGTGGTCGTGCACACGCCGGAGGTGGCCTTCGGCCTGGCCGCCGGCGGCGAGCGGCTCTGGATGCCGACACTCGACGTCCCGGCGGACTTCATCCGGGGGGCGGTGGGCGCGGGCGATGCGTTCTTCGCGGGCATGCTCGTCGGCATCCACGAGGGCTGGCCGCTCGAGAAGTCGCTGACCTTCGCCAACGCGGCGGCTGCGAGCTGCCTGCGCCATCCCACCTGCACGGGCGGCGTGGGGACGGCGGAGGAGATCTGGAAGCTCGCCGAGCAGTTTCCGCGGAGGGAGTACACATAGTCTGGCTCGAGGCCGCGTCGGAGTCGGAGGCAGCACCGCCATGCGCTCAGCCGCCTCCACCGCCTCTCCGCCGCCGCCGTCGAGATTCACTCCTCCGCGGCGACGAGCAGGATCTGGATGTCGGCGACGTTGGTGCCGGTGCCGCCCGTCATGAGGAGATCTCCGCTCGCCTCGAGGAGGGCGTAGGAGTTGTTGCGCTCGAGCTCCCTGAGCGCATCGCGGCCGCGCGCCGCGGCGCGGGCGAGCGTGCCGGGGTCGACGATGCCGCCGGCTGCGTCCGTCGGTCCATCGCGTCCGTCGGTGCCGCCGCTCAGGAAGACCCAGGCGCCCGGTGCACCGCCCGCTCCGGCCGCGACGGCTTCAGCGGCGATGGCGAAGCCGATCGCGAGCTCCTGGTTGCGGCCGCCGCGGCCGCGGCCGCGCAGAGTGACCGTGGTCTCGCCGCCGGCCAGGAACGCGAGCGGCACCCGCGTCGCCCCCCCGGCTCGCAGGCTGCGAGCGAGCATCTCTCCCGCATCGCGCGCCTCGCCGCTCAGCTCCAGGGACACCGCCTCCGCCTGGTAGCCGAGCTCCTCCGCGCGCTCCGCGGCGGCCTGCAGGCTCAGGCGGTTGCTGCCGATGACCGTGTTCGTCACGCGCGCGAAGAGGGGATCGCCCGGCTTGGGCGTCTCGGGAATCTCGCCGCGCCGGCCGGCCTCGAGTCGCTCGAGCACGGACCGGGGAACTCGGTCCCGGAGGCCGTGGGCATCGATGATGCGGAGCGCATCGCCGAAGGTGGTGGGATCGGGGGCGGTCGGACCGCTCGCGATCGTGCTCGGGTCATCGCCGATCACGTCGGAGAGGATGAGCGACTCGGTGCGGGCGGGCGACGCCGCGCGCGCCAGGCCGCCTCCCTTGAGCTCTGAGATGTGCTTGCGGATCGTGTTGATCTCCTGGATCTTCGCCCCGCAGGCGAGGAGAAGCCGCGTCGCGGCCATCTTGTCGTCGAGCGAGATCCCTCGCGCCGGAGCCGGCAGGAGAGCCGATCCGCCGCCGGAGATGAGGACCAGGACCGCGTCCCCGGCGCGGCTATCGGAGAGATAGCTCGCCACGCGCCGGGCGGCCTCGACGCCGGCGGCATCGGGCACCGGGTGACCGCTCGGGATGACGGCGAACCGCTCGAGCGGCCGGCGGTTCTCGCGGTTGGTGACTGCGATGCCCTCGCCGGGAAACACCGCGCGGGGAAGCTTCCGGGCGGCCGCCTCCGCCATGGAGACCGAAGCCTTGCCCAGCGCGATGACGAAGAGGCGGCTCCCCGCCGGCATCTCCTCTCCGCCGATGACGGCCCTGCCGTGGGGCCCGAGCTCGATGCGGCGCTCGACGGCGGCTCCGGGGCGCGCGGCCTCGACAGCGCGCAGGAAGACCGATCGAGCATCCTCGCGCAGGCGGCGGATGGTGCTCTCGTTCATCGCAGCCTCCTCATTCGCGTGGTCCGCGCTTCTCGTCCGCTGCGCCTGCCGGCTCCGGGTGCGCCGCGAGAGGCGCGGTGGCGGCTCACCCGCGGGCGGCCTCGACGAGCCGCCGGGCGCGGTCCGGATCGACCGGTTCCTCGACCCGCCCCATTCTCTTGAGGGCGGTGCCGGCGATGATGCCGTCGGCGGCGCGGAGCCAGCTCGCCGCGGTCGCGGCGTCGACGCCGCTGCCGACGAGGATGGGGCGGTCCGGCACGGCCGCGCGCACCCTCGCCAGATCGTCGAGCGAGGCCGGAAGCCCCGTCGCTGCTCCGGTGACGATCAGCCCGTCGGCGAGCCCGCGGTAGGCCGTGTCGCGGGCCGCTGCCTCCAGCGAGAAACCGGCGCCGAGGGGCACCGCGTGCTTCACGTCGACGTCGGCGAGGATGGCGACGCCGGGGGCGATCGCCTCGCGCAGGCGCAGCGTCTCCGCGGCCCGTCCCTCGATGATGCCCTGGTCGGTCACCATCGCTCCGCAGTGGACGTTGACGCGGATCGCGTCGAGCCCGGCTGCCGAGGCGACCGCGAGCGCGCCGGCAGCATCGCTCCGGAGGACGTTGACGGCGACCACGGCCGCCTCGCGGGGAAGCTCGCAGGCGATGCACGTCATCCAGGCGATGACATGAGCCGGAACGGCGCCCGCGAAGAAGGGTACATCGCCGAAGTTCTCGAGGACGTAGCCGTCGAAGCCGGCCGCCAGAATCGACTGCGCATCGGCGCGCGCCGCGTCGATGATCGACGCCGGCGATGCTCCGCCGTGGCGCGGGCTGCCGGGCAGGGGCTTCAGGTGGACCACGCCCAGGAGGAGCTTGCGCGAGAAGGCGCTCTTCAGGCGGTCGGGGCTCATGCGGACGACTCCTCGTTCTCGAGCGCGTCCGGATCGAAGTCGATGACGCCGGCCAGCTCGGTGCGGCGCGCGCTTGCGGCCGGCTCGCCCGGCAGCTCGTCCAGGGCCTCGAGCACGCGCGAGGGGAGCGAATCGGCGTCGGGAACAGCCAGGAAGGTCGCGGGCTTCGTGTGATACTCCGCCGCGGGCGCGAGGAGATTCCAGACGTCCTCGCCCGAGACGATCACCTCCTCCGAGACGAGCCGCGTGCCGAGAAGCCCCCGCTTGATCCTCTGGCGCTCGAGCAGCACGAGGTCGCAGGGGGGGAGAACGGAGCTCTGGCGCGAATTCCAGAAGCAGAGGGACTTCGTCCGGCCGCCGTGGCGCGCGGGCTGGAGCCGCGGCACGGCGATTCCCTCCGGCTCGAGCCTCGCCGCCAGCGCGCCTCGAGCCGTGCCGTAGTCGAAGAACTCGCTGCACTTCTGCGGGCTCCAGACCTGCAGCGCCTGCAGCGCGCCGGGATCCTCGAGCTCCCGGATGGCGCGGCGGTGGGTCTCGGCCCAGCTCCGCGCGATGTCCGCCTCGCTCCAGTCTCCCGGCTCGCCGCCTCCGGCTCCGCCCTCCTGCGGGTCGACGATCAGGAGACCGGACGCCTCGCGCGCCGCGGCGAGGAGGATCCAGAGCTCCTTCAGGAAGAAGGACGGGCGGAAGAGGGGCACGCTGAAGGTCACGAGGGGGCTCTCGATCGGCTCCTCGTCGCCCTCCTCCTCGTCGGCGTCCTCGCCGTCACCCTCGTCCTCGCCCTCGTCCTTCGCCTTGCGCCGGCGCAGATCCGCCCCTCGCGTGCCGCGCGCGCCGGCCTCATCTTCATCCGGCCCACCGTCATCCGCCAGCTCGTCCTCGTCGGGGAGCACGCTCCTCCAGGCGCGCCGCTCGCCGTCCGCATCCTCATCACCATCCTCGGCCTCGTCATCAGACTCGGCGCCGCCGCTGGAGGACGTCCGGAGCCGCGCCAGCAGGAGCGCGCGGTCGAGGATGCAGGTGAAGTGGACCGACGTGTCCTCGTTGCGGTAGACGAGGCGGGTCGGGTCGCCGACCGTGGCGCGCAGGAGGGGACAGCTCGCGAGCGCCCCGAGCAGCGCGGGCGCCTCGACGGGAGTGTCCTCGGGGGACTCGAGGTAGAGGTCGAAGTGATGCATGCTGGGACGGGCTCTCGCTGGAATTCCCTCCGGACTGCCGCTAACTTAACGATTCTCTTCGCGGCGGTAAAGCCCGCTCTCTTCGCGGCGGTGAAGTCCACGGCCGCGGATCCGCGGGCGGGCCGCGCGGCGCAACCGGCACCTCATGAACATCTGGGCGATCAGCGACCTCCACCTCGGATTCTCCACGGGCAAGTGGATGGACCTCTTCGGCGAGCAGTGGCGCGATCACCACGCCAAGGTGGAGGCCGCGTGGAGGGAGAGGATCTCGCCGCGCGACATCGTCCTCGTGCCGGGCGATCTCTCGTGGGCCATGAGACCTCTGGAGGTGGAGCGGGATCTGGCATGGTTCGGCGCGCTGCCGGGGCGCAAGATCATCGTCAAGGGGAACCACGACTACTGGTGGCCCGGATCGCGCAGGAAGCTGAGGGCGCTCCTTCCCGGCGGCGTCCACGCGATCAAGAAGACAGCGATCGTCGTGGACGGAGTGCCGGTGATCGGCGTCCGGGGCTGCGACTTCCTTCCGCGGGAGGATGAAAGCCTCGAGGCGCTGGCGAGCAGCATCGAGCGCGAGCGGCGGGAGCTGCTGATGTCCATCGACCACCTGCGGCGGATCTACGACGGCGACCGGCCGCCGATGGCGATGTTCCACTATCCACCCTACCGCATGGGGAGCCGCGAGAGCGCCTTCACGCGCATCCTCGAGGATGCCGGCTGCTCGCACTGCGTCTTCGGTCACCTCCACCTGGGAAAGGAGTGGGAGCGCGTCTTCCAGGGAGAGGAGGGCGGGGTGAAGTACCGTCTCGTGAGCTGCGACGCGCTCGAGTTCACGCCTCTTCTGCTCGAGGCGGATGTCCCCGCGCCGGGGGCTGGAGAAATCCTCGGCGAGTGATACACTGCTCCGAACCATGGCTACTCAAGTCCAGTGCCGCGGCTGCCGGCGCGAGCTCCCGCAGCACCAGTATCCCTTTCTCCGCCGGCCGGAGTACAACGTCTGGGCCCGGGAGGGATACTGCTCCTACTTCTGCTTCATCCAGACGGCCCCTCCCGAGCTGATCCGAGAGGATGAGGAGGTCGAGAACCGCCGCCAGCAGGCGGTCTCGGGCCTCGAGGCGAGACCGGAGCGCGTGGAGCTGGCCCCGCAGGCGGACGATCTCGAGCCCGCGTCCGTCGGAGCGCGCATCCTGGCGCGCCTCATCGACACGGCGGTGGGGGGGATCCTGGTGTTCGGCGCTCTCCCGGCGATCCTCGGCCGGATCCCGGGCATCGCCGGCGCTCCCGGGGAAGCCGGGGCGGCCGCGCCGGGCGGCCTGGCTGCCTGGCTGCGGGAGACGGCGCTGCTCCAGTCCTGGGCGCACTGGCAAACACCGGCCGCCTTCGCTCTCGGCAGCATCCTCTTCTTCACCCTCTGCCAGACGGTCTCGGGGACCACGCCGGCAAAACGGCTCTTCGGCCTCGAGGTGGTGACGGAGAGCGGCCGGCGCGCATCGCTTC
>JAFGKN010000814.1 GCA_016928605.1 Planctomycetota bacterium
CCACTGCCGGCGCCCGGGGCACGAGCGTCGTCTGGCCGGTCTCGAGGCGCGCATCGATCTGGAAGGCGATGACCGAGCGGTCCGCCTGGGCGGGGATGATCCCCGTGTAGCGCCCATCGCCGGCGGCTTCGTCGCCGGAGAGGCCGTCGTCGCGCATCACGGCCGTCCCGGAGCCGCCGCCGCCGTCGCGGTGCCACAGCAGGCGGACCTCGGCGATCGTGCCGACCGCGCGCACCTGGCACGTCACCGCCACCGATTCGCTCGAGCGCGGAAGGGCCGGCGCGTTCTGGACCACCGCGATCACCGGAGGCGGAGACGCGTCGTGCGATGCATTCTGGGCGCCGGGCGTACCCCCGACCGGACCTGCTGTCCAGGACGGCCCGTACCGGTTGTCCAGCTCCGGATGAACGAGCTCGATGGTGCGGCCGCTCGCCTGGGCCTCGCTCGGCCAGTCGCTGCCGAGGAAGGTGCGGTCGTCGATGCCGTCCATCGGCTCCTCGTCGTTGAGCGGCGTGCCGTCCGCGTAGCGAACATGATCGACGAGGTTCTCGAGCTCGTCGCGGAGGTTGATCGTCTCCGAGTCGTGGGCCAGGTTCCGGCTCCAGTCGCCGACCGCGAGCGATGCATCGAAGCCGGGATGGCTCGCGAGGAAGGTCTCGCGGGACGAGCAGAGGACGAGGTGGCCTCCGGCCGGGATCGTCGTCCCCGCGGGGATGGTGAAGTCGATCGCCTTCGTCAAGCTCCAGCCGGAGATGTCGGCCTCCTCCGCGCCTCGGTTGTGGAGCTCGATCCACTGCTCCAGGTCGGAGCACTTGCGGGCGCAGTCTCCGTGCGGCTCGACGTAGGGGGGATGGAAGTAGATCTCGCTGACGATCACATCGGTGGGCAGCTCGAGCTCGTTGGGCGCTCCGGCGGTGGCGGTGCGCATCAGGAAGCCGTCGTCGTCTCCGTCCGGATAGCGGCCGAAGCTCAGGTCCGTCTCCCCTGTGGTCGCATCCTGGGGATTGAAGGAGTCGAGGAGCGTCCGGCCATCGTCCGCGAGGAGAGCGTAGCGGACTCCCGCCAGGTGGATGTCGAAGCCGATCTGCGCATCGGTGAAGACGAGGAATCCGCCGCCCCCGAGGGTGGTTCCGCCTCCGATCGCGAACCGGTGGCCCACCGAGTCGCCGATCGAGACTCCCCGGAGGGACTGCGCCTCCGCGCCCCGGTTGTAGAGCTCGATGAATCCGCCGGTCGTCTCGGTCCCCTTGATCTCGTTGATCACAACGGGAAAGCCCTTGCCTGCGGCGGGATCCGTCGAGCCGGGAAGACCGGAGAGGCGGGGGATGAAGCTCGCGTCGGAGCTCCCCAGGTCGTGGTTGTGCACCTGGACGGCGAGGACGTTCTCTCCGTCCTGGAGGAGGGCGGGCGAGAGGGCGATGGTCTCGAACGTCCCTGCCTCGCGGCTGCCCTCGCAGAGCCAGTCGTGGGCGGGCGGCGTGCCGACGCTGCCGCCCATCGAGGGGCTGCGGGCCGCCTCGACGCCGTTCAGGTAGGCGACGAACGCATCGTCGTAGTCGACCTCGAGGGTGAGTCCGGCCAGGGAATCGACGACCGCCTGCTCGACGGTGAATGTCCTGCGGGCCGCGAAGGAGGCGTAGCCGTTCTCCATGTCGGCAAGGACGGTCGCGTCGTCGCCGTCGGCGTAGCCGATGCCGGTGGGACCGCTCAGCCAGGAGCTGTCGTCGAAGCCGGCGTCGCGCCACCCAGCGGGGTAGGGATCGGTGCCCTTGCGGTAGCGCCAGACCTCGCCCACCTCGATGAAGACGACGCTCTGTGCCTGGCTGGTCGTGCGCCGGCGGGAGTTCTCGGCGCCGGGCGTCCCGTCGAGGGTGAGGCTCGCGGCCCAGGACTCGGGGATGTCGGGCACGGCGTGAGGGTCGACCAGCTCCAGCGAGGGGCCCGCACCGTCGGCGGCCGCGGGCCAGGGGCTGCTGGTCGAGTAGTGGACGCGGCTGATCACGTCGCCCTGGCGGTTGACGAGCGTGACGATCTCGCCCGAGTTGTCGAGCCTGCCGCTGTAGGGCCCCGCCACCGCGGTGGTGCCATAGGTCGCGCTCGTATGCGCGGGATCGGGGCTGACCACCAGGAACTCCCGCGGCTCGATCGCGAGGCCGTCGGGGAAGAGGAAGTGGATCCCCTCGACGAGGGCCCATCCTCCGATATCGACACGCGTCGGACCGCGGTTGACGAGCTCCAGGAACTCGTCAACCCCCTGGTCGCTGAAGGGATTGTAATGGATCTCGTTGATCGCGATGTCGAACTCGCCGCCCGCGGCGACCGCCGTGAGCAGAAGGCCGCATACGACGAGTCCGGGACTCCACAACCGACCGGCCGCCTTCCTCGAGGTCATGCTGCTGCTTCCTCAATCAGCCCGTGGGACATGCGACAGAGAGAACCCTATTGTATCCGCCGCCGGAGGGGAGGGAACTTCTATCGCGGAGAGTCTGAAGGGCCTGATCG
>JAFGKN010000815.1 GCA_016928605.1 Planctomycetota bacterium
ATGCAGCGGGCCGGGATGGCGTGTTCTGTGTCGCCGAGCGGCCCTTCCGGCCGCTGATCACCGTGCGCGCCGCTTGAGCGGAGCGGCTCGGCGTTCACGGACGACAAGGCTTTGCGTGCTGCGCTAAGCGCTGCTGAACGTTTACGCGAAATCAAGCCCGAGCGAGAGCCCTCGCTCTCCGCCAACCGTTTCCTCACCCTTGTTAGGGCCTGAAGAGCCCGATAGACTGAGCACTCCTCATGACTTGGGCTGAGCCGCGGAAGTCAGGGCTCTCTTCTCGAGGAAATTCCACCGGTCTGCGCGCAGGCGACCAGCTATACGGAGGGGAAGGCATGGCCCGCATCGGATCGGAACGCCTCGCTGGACTTCGCGAGGAGTTCGCCAAGGTCTCGCGAGTCCTCGAGACCACGCAGGCCGTCGACAAGCACTTCGGCATCTCCCGCGGGGAGTTCCAGACGCGCCACCGGAAGGTCCAGGCCGCACTCGAGGATCTCGGCCTCTCGGTCGGCATCGTGTTCAGCGACCAGCATTACTGCGGAGACGTGCCGTATCTCGGCGGCAACACCAACGTCACGATCGAGCAGGTGGCGGGCGCGATCGGCGCCGGAGGCTTCCACCTGATCGCGGGGCTCGAGGGTGGCTACGTCGCCGAGCAGCTGGCCGGTCGTGCCGGAGTCCCCGTCCACAAGGTGGAGCTGCTCCAGCTGGCCGACGAGAAGTATCCGATCCGCGCCGAGCGGCTGGAGGAGGTGCTGGAGGCCGCTGCGGGCGGAGGAAAGGTCCATCGCATCGGCCTCTTGACGCCGCGACAGGTGATCCCCGACGCCATCGTCGGTTACCTCGAAGGCCTTGTCGGCGCGGAGAACGTCGTCGACGCGCAGCTGCCCTACTACCGGATCAAGTACGAGAAGTCGGACGCCGAGATGCGGCTCGTCCGCGACGCGAACGTCATCGCCGATGCGATGATGCGCGCGATGCTCGCGGTGCTCCGTCCCGGCCTCCTCGAGACGCAGGTCGCCGGCTGGGCCTACCTGGTGGCGAAGGAGCTCGGCAGCGAGGAGAACGGCTGGGACGTGATCGTGGGGGCGAACACCGCCAACCGCACCCTCATCGGCAAGGCGCTCAACCGGCCGATCCGCGAGGGCGACTACGTGCACCTCGGAGTCGCTCCGAAGCGAGACGGCCTGAACAGCTGCCTGCGGCGCAGCGCGATCGCGGTCGACGACCCCCGGAAGGTCTCCGGGGAGCAGAAGTACTGGTTCGACCTGGTGGAGGAGGCGTACGGCGTCGGCCTCGCGGCGTTCATCGACGTGGCGCGGACCGGAAAGCCGGCGCGGCTTCAGGAGGAGGCGCTGGTGAATTTCTTCTGCTCGCGCTCGAAAGAGGTCTCCCGGCGCATCGGCCGCGACATCGACCTCGCCCTGCAGAAGCCATACACCGGCACGCACAACGCCGGCTACACGGAGTGCCAGGAGTTCTACGGGGCGATCACGCTCGAGAGCGACGAGCCGCTGGGCAACCAGATCGTCACCATGCTCGACGTCGCCCTGCGGGGCATCGGCGACCGGTGGGACGATGTCATCATCCCGGGCTTCGATTTCCTGGTGGTGGAGTCGACGCTGGGGAAGTGGGGGGAAAGCGTGGAGGTGCTCAACTCCGTGCCGGTCGACGTGCAGGAGCTGGTGGGGCGGATGCCATAGCGAGGAGTTCGTCATGGCGAGCGAAGACGAGAAGATCGAGCCGGATTCGCGTGAACGCGCTGCGCCGGTCGGCCATCGCTCGCGGGGCTGGCGAGTCGCCATCATCGCCGCGATTCTCGGCACAGCGGTTCTCATCGCGTTTCTCTGGGCGTATCGCGAGCCGATTCTCGACCGGCTCTGGCCGGGACAAGAACGTCCCCTCCCGCAGGCGCCCGGATCCGCCGGCGCGAAGGTCACCATCACGAGCGGCTCCATCGGCGAGTTTGCCTCGTTCCTGCAGGACTCCACGGGCCTGCCCGCGATGGTGGACGGCGAGGTCGCCGGCAGGGCCATCGAGGTCTCGACCACGATCGAGGACGCCGACGCCGAGCTGGTCCGCGCGCTTCTCGAGAGCAAAGGTCTCGAGGTCTGCCGGGAGAGACTGCCAGGCGGGCGCGAGATCCTGAGGATCAGGGGTCGTTCAGATTCCTCGCAGTGATCAGCTCTTCTCCTCCGTGCTCTTCTTCCTCCCGAACCGGCCGTAAAGCGCCGACAGGAAGAAGATGTCGAGCAGCGCTGCGGGGCACCCGGTTGTGTCGGTAGGGACAGGTGATACGATGGGGGGCATGACGAGAGATGCACTTCTTCATGCCGCCCTGGAACTCCCCCTCAAGGAGCGCGCCAGGCTGGCCCAAGACCTTCTGCGCAGTCTCGATGGACCGGTCGATCCCGGTGCGGAGGCGGCCTGGACGGCTGAAATCGAGCGCCGTGCCCGCGAGCTCGATGAGGGATCCGTTGAGCCTGTTGACTGGAAATCCGCCTTTGAGCGCATCGCACAGCGACTTCGCGAGCGCCGTCCGTGAAGCTCGAGCTTCACCCGCAAGCCGAAACGGAGCTCCTCGAAGCGTCGTCATGGTACGACGAGCAGCTTCCTGGGCTGGGCGATGATCTTCTGGCCGAGCTGGCACACTGGCTCCAGATCATCGCCGAGGCGCCCCTGGCGTGGCCGAAGTGGCCGGATGGGCCAGCGCTCGAGCCACCGATCCGCAGGGTACTCGCCGATCGTTTTCCCTACGCGATAGCCTCTCGGGCGTGGTCTGACCGCATCCAGATCCTCGCCTTTGCGCATGCGAGCCGTCGGCCCTTCCACTGGAAAGGTCGAACGGAGATCTGAGGCGCCGCTCTGGATGGCCAGGCGGTCTCACGCGGCTGTCTGGCGCGCTTCAGTCTCCATGTCTCCGCTCTTCTCGCAGTGATCAGCCCTTCGCCGTGCTTCTCTTTCTTGCGAACCGGCCGTAAAGCGCCGGCAGGAAGAGGATGTCGAGCAGCGCTTCGGCCTCCAGGCTACCGAGGATGACGAACTCCATGGGGTACTCGATCTCGTGCTCCGGTATATTGCCGGAGACGGCGAGCGAGAGCAGCCGGTGCTGATCGGGGCATCGCCATCGCCGTAAGAGATGCGAGACCTCGCTCGAAAGAGAAGGCAACGCTCCTGATCTCCGCGGGAAACCGGGAATGTCCCCTTTCCTTCGCGCGGCGGCGCGCACAAACTGATGGCGGTGAAACCATGCGATGGACCATCGCTACTCTCCTGGCACCCGCTCTGATCGCCCCGGCCTTCACCGGGTGGTCCTCCACACGCTCCGCCTCCGGCGAGGTGTCCGGCGTCTCCGTCAGGGTCGAGAGCACACCCGGCGGCCCGCAGATCTCGGTCGATGGGAAGCTCGTCCCTCCGAGGATGCTCTTCGGCTCGGAGAGGCCCGGGCTCGTCCGCGCGATCCCCGAGTGGTCCCGGCAGAGCTTCGAGTTCATCCCTTCGGAGGACGCGCCGGGAAACGGCACGCTCCACTTCCGCTTCGGCCACGCGCCGGGAGAGGTCTGGATCACGGACCTCCGTCTGACCGATGCCGACGGGGACGACGTCCTGCCCCGAGGCACCTTCGCGACGCCCGAAGCGTTCGCGGCCACCTGGAACGTATTCCCATCCGGCGACGCGAACACGGTGGGCGCGGTCGACGTGGCGGACGCAGCCCTCCACGTGACCCTCAGGAGCCCGCCCTCCGGCGTCTGGCCGGACTTCCACCTGCACACGAGGCTGGTCCTCGAGCTCCAGTCGCGCCGCGCGTACCGGTGCTCGTTCCGCGTGAAGGCGGCGCCAGGCCGCCGCATCTCGCCCGCCGTCTACCGCGTCGCGGGAGGCGTCTGGCACCCTGTCGGCGGACCGCCGGGTCCCTTCCTCGAGCAGGTGCGGTGCGCGCGCGACGCCGGTGTCCGCTTCGTCTCCTTCTCAGCGCCGAGCCCGTGGGCGGCGCCGGGATCTCCTCCGGACTGGGGGCCGCTCGACCGCCTCTGCCGCTCGATCATCGACGCGCATCCCTCGGTGCTCCTCCTGCCGCGTGTGGGCTGCGACGCACCGGCGCGATGGCTCGAGCGGCACCCGGACGCACGCATGGTGTACGAGGGCGGCCGCCCGGGGACCCATGCGTCGGTCTCCGATCGGACGTACCGCGCCGACGCCGCGGAGAACCTCGAGAATCTCTGCCGTCACCTGGCGGAGGCGTTCCCGGATCACCTGGCAGGGGTCCATCCCTGCGGGCAGAACACGGGCGAGTGGTTCTACGAGGCGACGTGGGAGCCGCGCCTGAGCGGCTACGACCGCGCGACCCTCGCGGCGTTCCGAGCGTGGCTTCGCTCGCGCGGCGATGCGAGGGCCGACGCGGCTTCGGTCCCGGCACCCGAGGACCGCCACGGCGCGCCGAGCGGGCTCCTGCGCGATCCGGCCCGCGAGCGGCGTCTCGTCGACTTCGCCCTCTTCCAGCAGGACGAGATGGCGGACATGGTGACGACCCTCGCTGCGGCGGCGCGCCGGGGGCTGGGTCCGAGGAAGCTCGTGGTGTTCTTCTACGGCTACCACTACGAGTTTGGATCCGTTCGCAACGGCGCGCCGACGAGCGGCCACTACGCCCTCGAGCGCGTCCTCTCGTCCCCCGACATCGACGTCCTCTGCTCGCCGATCTCCTACGGCGACCGCGGCTGGAAGGGCACGGCCCCTTCCATGACCTCCGCCGAGAGCGTCCGCCTCGCGGGGAAGCTCTGGCTCAACGAGGACGACACGCGGACGTACCTGAGCGGAACCACGGAGTACGGCGGCCTCGCGGACCTCGCGCAGACGCGCTCGGTGATGCGGCGCAACACCGCGCAGGCAGCCATCCGCGGGTTCGGGACGTGGTGGATGGACCTTCCCGCCGAGGGCTGGTTCGCCGACCCGCGGATCTGGGACGAGATGCGGCTCTTGCGGCTCGTCGACGAGGCGATGCTGCGCCGGCGCGGGCCTTTCGAGCCCGAGATCGCGGCGATCGTCGACGAGGCGAGCGTCTGCCACCTCGCGGGCGGAGCGCACATCGCGGCCGGTCCCCTCATCTACGAGGGCCGCCAGGCCCTCGGGCGCGTGGGCGCCCCGTACGGCCAGTACCTGCTCCGGGACGCGATCGCGGGCAGGGCGCCGGCGAAGCTGCAGGTCTTCCTCGCGGCCTGGGCGCTCGGACCCGGGTCCCGCCGCGCGCTGGCCGAGGCGCGGCGGAAGGACGAGGTCCGCGCGTGGGTCTGGGCCCCGGGATGGATCCTGTCTGGACGCGCCGATCCTGCCGCCATGGAGGATGTCTGCGGCTTCCTCTGCCGTCCGGTCTCGCCGGCGCGAGCTGTCGCGACGCCGACGCCGGCGGGCGCTCGGCTCGGCCTGCGCTCGCCGTGGGGAGTCGACGCGAAGGTCCGGCCCCTCTTCGCTGCGGACGCTTCTCCCGAGGAGACCCTCGCGGTCTGGCCGGACGGCTCGGCCGCGGTGGCGCTCCGCGCGACCGAGCGCGGCGCGGACGCGTTCGTCGGGACCCCGCGGCTGACCCCGGAGCTTCTGCGCGCCCTCGCGCGGGTCGCGAAGGTGCATCTCTATACCGAGGTCGACGCGAGCGTCTGGGCGGCCGAGGGCTACATCTCGATCCACGCGCTCGCGGATGGCCCGCTCGAGATCTCCACGGGCAAAGAAGGTCCGGTGACCGATGCGCTGACGGGCGAGGAGGTCGGCCGCGGCCCCCGTCTGAAGCTGTCGATCCGGGCCGGCGAGACGAGGGTGCTGCATGCGGCCGGCGGGGAGCCCGCCGCTGGGGGTTCGAAGCGCACGGCTCGATGATCGGGGCGCAAGGGCAGCGCGCGGCGGCTCGGAGCCCGCGGCGTCTGGCGGGGAGTCCCTCCCTGCCCCTGCGAGCGGCGATCCCTTCCATCCGCGCCCTTCCGGGAAGGTGCGCTTCCAGCAAGGGCGCAAGATCCCGGCGGGCTGGTCTCGTGCTTCCGGCTTCGGGCGGTGAGCACGCGGGAGGCAGACCCCTCAGGCGCGGGGCCTGAGGAGGCCGGCGAGCTCCTGAATCCACGCGCACGGTGCGCTCGATTGCCTCTGCGATCGCCGCGCGCGTTCGCGTCACCTCGGCAGTTCTGGTGAAGGGATCCCCATCCTCGCCTCGTCAGATCTTCGCGACGGTCTAGGGTGGTTTTTACCCGGCTGGGAATTACGCAATGCTTCGCGTCCGTGGAGGCATGGACCATGATCTTCGCGCGGCGCTCTCCGGGGCGAGTTGCCGCGGTCTTCAGCCGCGATGGATGCTGGGCACGGAAGTTCCATGGGTCCCTCGAGGGCGTGTGGGTCTCAAGATCGTTCGAGGAGGTCACATGCCGGAAACGCCGATGAAGCCCGGCCGCCTTCGTCCCGGCGGTGATCGGAGAGGATGTCTCGGAGGATTCGTCCCTCATGCTGCTTTCGGGCTCCTGATTCTCGGCCTCGCGGCCTGCGAAGGCGACGGCGGAAGCGATTCGCCGGATTCTCCCATCGCCGTCGGCAGCGCGCCGCTTGCGATCATCTCGGTGGACGCCGTAGCGGGGGAGGTCCCGCTGGAAGTGCATCTCGACGGCTCGCAGTCGATGGATCCCGACGGCGACATCACCACGTACCGGTGGGACTGTGGGGATGGATCGCCCGTCGGCTACGGTCCAGCGCATAGCCACGTCTACTCCTCGGAGGGAGAGTACACGGTCGCTCTCACCGTGCGCGACTCGACAGGTATCACGTCCACCGCGGAGACGACCGTCCGCGCGCTGTCGCCGGCGTGCCCAGACTTCGCGGAAGGCGTGAGCCTCGGCGCCGTGGAGAGCGAGTCCATCGTCGAGGCATCGGGCATCGCCGCGAGCCGCGGCAGCCCCGGCGTTCTCTGGGTCCACAATGACTCGGGGGATCTGCCGCGCATCTTCGCCCTGCGCGACGACGGGCGCCACCTGGGGACCTATGAGATCTCGGGCGCTCAGGCGATCGACTGGGAGGACATCGCGGTGGGGCCCGGTCCGGAGGATGGAGAGGAGTACATCTACATCGGGGACATCGGCGACAACGCGAAGGCGCGACCCTTCGTCACCGTCTATCGCGTTCCGGAGCCCGACGTCGACCCCCTTGCGGGTTCCGCGGAGGGGACCCTCGTGGGCGCCGAGCGCCTCGAGATGGTCTACCCCGAAGGGCCCAGCGACGCGGAGTGCCTTTTCGTCGATCCCAGGACTGCCGACGTCTATATCGTCACCAAGCGGAGCGACGGCCTGTCGCGGGTCTACCGCGACTCGCACCCACATCCGCAGGTAGAGCGGACGACGATGGAGCTCGTCGCCACGCTCGCTCTGGGGACCACGGAGCTGCCGGGAAGCACGCTCGTCACCGCCGGCGACATCTCTCCAACCGGAAGCTGGATCTTGCTCCGCACCTACTCGCATGCCTTTCTCTGGAGGCGTGCGGCGGATGAGCCAGTGGGAGCGGCGTTCCTCGGAGAAACCTGCCGGGTGGCCTCCCGCTCGGAGAGCCAGGGAGAGGCCATCGGCTTCGCCTCGGACTCGGCGGCCTACTTCACCGTCAGCGAGGGGAGCCACCCGAGCCTCTACTACTTCGGGCTCGCGGAGCCGAGCCCCAACTGAGGCGGCTGCCGTGCCGGATGGACCGCATCCGCCAGCCGGTCGAGGTCTTCGCCGCGGCCTCACGCTTCTTCACGGAGATCCGCTGCGGCCTCGTCTCGGCGGTTCGGGGGAAGCGAGAACGACATGGAGGTGCGCCCCGCGTCCGCGAGCACGTCAAGGGACGTGCAATCGATGAGGATCTGCAGCGGGACGGATCCATCGCCGTAGCCTGCGGGGATGGGATCGCCCGCTCCCGGCCGAAACAAGTCCTCGTGAGCGTGGCATCCATGCTGGCGCACCGCTCGGCTCCGGAACGTCATCGAGGCGCCGCGTCTGCCATGCGCGTGTCAATGCGAGCCTCACCGACCACGACTCGGGCGGGCAGTGATTCCGAGGCAACTCCCCTGAGATCGCTCGAGGCTTGGCCTCCTGGAGCCCCGAGACTCCCCCGCGAAGTCCCGCTGTCTCGCGTCACCGCACTTGCCATCCGCGCGGTGTCGACGCTGGAAGAGGAGCGGACGCATTTCACGGCGGATATCCAGCGGGCGTGCTCAGCACCTGGATGCGGCCACGCACTTCGTGCGCGCCGGCCTCACTCTGCCGGAGGAGAGCGCCGAGCCGGCTCCTCTCCG
>JAFGKN010000816.1 GCA_016928605.1 Planctomycetota bacterium
CGCGGGAAGAAGGCGGGGCTCAGCGCTGCGCGTGAAAGGTGCTTGCGAACCGACCGCCTGATGACGGAGACTGTCGAAAGATGGGAAAGACAAGGACACAGCAGTCTCTCTGGCGGGAAGAGCTCCTCGCCTGCCCGCTCGTGGCCGATGATGCGCTCGGCGCTCTCCGGGAGCTCGCCGCCCGGCTCGGCCGGGCCGACGGCGTGGTCGACGGCGCTGCGCTGCTCTCGGCCATCGAGGCGCGCGAGGCGGAAGGTCCCACATTCCTCGGGCAGGGGCTCGCGCTTCCCCACGCCCGCACTCCGGCGGTCGCCAGCATCGTCGCCGCGGTGGGCACGAGCCCGCGCGGCATTCCCTGGGGCCCGGCAGGCGAGCGCGCCCATCTCGTGTTCGCCGTCGCTGCCCCGAGCAAGGAGGTCCGCGGCTATCTCGACCTCGTCAGCCGCCTGACCAGGGCCGCGCGCAAGCCCGGCTGGACCGCGCGACTGGCCTCGAGCCCGGACACCGCGACACTGGCGGCCGCGCTGCGCGAGTCTGTCGGCGGATGAACGCCGGCCCCGAGCGCGCAGCAACCTCCGATCCCCGGCACCTGCGCCGGCTGCAGTTCCGGCTGCGCTGGCTGGCCCGCCTGCTGCCGAGCGAGCGGCACATGCCGCTGTTCTGGGCGGTGTGGATCGGGTTTCTCGGCGCCGGCGTGGCGCTGCTCTTCCAGGCGGGCACGCACGCGGTGCAATGGGTTTTCACCGGCGGACGCATCGGCGGATACGTCGCGGTCTTCCGCGCGCTTCCCGACTGGCAACGAGTGGTCGTACCGCTCGTGGGAGGACTCAGCGCCGGGCTCATGCTGACGCTCAGCCAGCGCATGGCGAAGCAAAAGGCCCAGGATTACATGGAGGCGGTGGTGCTGGGGGACGGCATGGTGCCCGTGCAGCCGAGCATCGCTCGCTCGCTGGCGGCGCTCTTCTCGATCGCGTCCGGAGCTTCCATCGGCCGTGAAGGCCCGCTCGTGCAGCTCGCGGCGCTCGCGGCCTCGGTGACCGGGCGGATCCAGCGCATGGCCCCGGCGCGGCTGCGGCTCCTCGTCGCCTGCGGGGCGGCAGCGGGGATCGCGGCGGCCTACAACGCGCCGATCGCCGGCGCGCTCTTCGTCGCCGAGATCATCGTCGGCTCCATCGCGATGGAGGCCATGGGACCTCTCATCATCTCCAGTGTGGTTGCCGCGCTGACCACCCGGATCGCCACGGGCGATGCACCGCTCTACGCTTTCGACGAGTTCCATCTCACGAGCCCGTGGGAATTGCTCGCCTTCGCGGTGCTCGGATTCGTGTGCGCCGCGGGGGCCAGCGTGTTTCTCCGCGCCCTCCGGGGCGGGCGCCTGATCTTTGGACGCGTGCCAGGCCCGATGTGGGTGCGTCTCGCCCTCGGAGGCGCCGCGGTGGGGCTGCTCGCCTGGCGATGGCCCGAGGTGACCGGCAACGGCCAGGCGCTGATTCGCGAGATGCTCGCCGGAAGCCACGACGTCTCGACGGTGGCGCTGCTGCTCGGCCTCAAGGTCGCGGCCGTAGCGCTGGTGTTCGGCTCGGGCGCCGTCGGCGGTGTCTTCACGCCGAGCCTCTTCTCGGGCGCCGCGCTCGGGCTGCTCCTCGCCTCCGGCCTCCGCCTTCTTTTCAGCGATATGCCCATCCTGTCGTCCGGGTACGCCGTCGTCGGGATGGGAGCCTTTCTCGCCGCAGTCACGCAGGCGCCGGTCATGGCGATGTTCATGATCTTCGAGATGTCGCTGCAGTACCAGCTCATGCTGCCGCTCATGGTCGCAACGGTCGTGGCCTACTTCGCTGCGCGCTCCTTCGGCAGCGAGCCGCTCTACGCCGAGGCCCTGCGGGGCGGTCCGCGCAGCGCCTTCGACAAGCCCCTCGGGCGCGTGGTCGCGGGTGAGATGATGCGCCCGCGCATGACCACCGTGTCGCCCGCGGCGAGCTTCGCGGACGTGGCGAGGTGCTTCCTGCGAGCCCCCGCCCACGAGCTGATGGTGGCCGACGCCGACGGGCGCTTCGCGGGCGCCGTGCTCCTGAGCGATGTGCAGCCCTACCTGCGCCATCCAGACCTGGCCGACGTCGTGACCGCACGGGACATCGCTCGCGACGACGTCCCGGTGATCGACGCGGGACTGGGCCTCCCGGAGGCGCTGGCCGTGTTCAGCCGCTGCCCGCACGAGTCTCTTCCCGTCGTCGCCGGCGAAGAGCGGCGGCTCGTGGGAGCCCTTCTGCGCTCGGACCTCTTTCTCGCCGTCTCCGAGCTGGCCCGGCGCGAAGGCGTGCGCAGCGCCGAGGCGGCGAGCGGCGCCGGGAGACCGCCCGGCCCCCGAGAGACGCACGGAGGATGATGCGCCGCCCCGCCGCCGATTCCCCTCCTGCAGGATAGGCCTGCCCGCCGGGCGATGCGCCTCCCCGGCGGCCGATACCCCTCGTGCAGGATATCCCTTGCCGCCGGCCGATACGCTTCACGGCGAGCCGCTCACCGGATCTCCGCCGGAGCGAACCGGACGCCCTCGACGTGGCGGCCGACCTTCAGCCGCGGCGACGTCGCCTCGAGCCTCTCCCCGAGGATGGAGACGCTCTCGAGAGTCACTTCGCGGACGTCGTGCTCGGCATCCGCTCCCTCGATCTGGACGAGGTACTCCCCCGCGCGGCCCTCCAGCCTCACATTCCTGAAGACGATGCGCCGGATGCATCCCGGCACCTTCTTCCGCATGTACTGGTTCACCACGGGCTTGAGCCGCAGCAGCTCGAGCTGCCCTTCTCCGTGCATCCGCACGTCCTCGACGGTGACGTCCTCGAGCCGCATGTCCTCTCCGGGCTCGAAGAGGAAGGGCGTCATGGTGAAGTGGATGATGTCGAGGTCCCTCAGCGTGATGTTCCGCATGAATCCCGCGCGGCTCTCGTGCCCGAGGAGGAAGATGCGCGCCCTGTCGCACCAGAGGATCGATCTCTCCACGACGATGCGCTCCACGTTGTTCTCCGCGACGCCCAGATCGAGCCCCTTGAGCGCCACGCAGTCATCGTCGCTCCGTATGAAGCAGTCCGTGATCAGCACGTCCTGGGAGTTGCACGGGTTGATGCCGTCGTCGTTCTGGACGCGGGAGTTGCAGAGCTTCACGTTGCGGATCGTGACGCGGCGGCTCGCGAACGGCACGATCGTCCAGTGGGACGAGCCCCGGCAGGTGATGCCGCTCACCTCGACATCCTCGCTCCTCCGGATGGCGATGAGGTTGCCCACGGGCCCCTTGCGCCACGGCCAGTCGGAGCCGTCGAGGATGCCGCGGCCCAGGATGCGGATCCCCTTGCCTTCCACCACCACCTCGGCCTTCACCACGGCGCCTCCGGCGATGTAGAGCGTCTGGCCGCTCCCGACGGCGATCTTCTCCGGCTTGTGGACCCCCGGCCCGAAGTGGATGACGTCCGGATCCCCTGGCTTCGGGGCATCGGTCTCGAGCGGGTTCGCGAAGAGGAGGAGGGGCCCTTTCCTGCCGTCCGGCTCGACGCTCAGCTTGCGCGGCCCGTCGAGGGTCACGATCAGGCTGCCGTCGTCCTGGACGGCTGTGCGAACGCCCGCCGCGGCGGGGCGGATCACGACGTCCCGCAGCGAGCGCTTCGACGAGATCCGCACCTCGACCCGCCCCGAGACGTCGAAGCTCGCGAACGAGTAGGTACCGCCGTAGTCCCACTGCTTCCCGGCGAAGGGCTCGTCGAGGACCCTCGCGGAGTAGACGTCGACCTTCTTCCCTCCCGCCCAGACCTCGTAGTCGCTCGAGAGCGCCTCGCCTTCCGGTGCAGGGTAGGTGACGACGACGGGCTCGCCCTTGGATCCGGAAGCTGCCGTCTCGGCGACCGCCTCGCCCGCAAGCATGCTGCGCGCCGCAAGGACCGCTATCAGCGTCACGACGATGACGGCGATGCTCTTGGCGGCCGCCGCAGCGGTGGAGATCGCGTCCGACATCGTCCGCTGGGCCGCCTGCGGTCTCGCAGCCCGCATCTCATCCCCGCTGCTGCCCGTGTCTCGACGTGTGCTCATCGCTTCGCTCCTCCGCGCCGGGCGCGGGATCGTGGTTTCTGTCATTTCACCGATCGTTGTGCGCTGAGCTGCGTAGACGATGCCGGGATGCGGAGCGCCGCTTGAATGCAGCCGAAGTCGATCGGCATCCCAGGCGAGGATCACGCGCCCCTCGCCGCTCTCACGGCTTCCACTCGTGCACGAGCCGTCCATTTTCGTCCCGCAGCTTCATCTCGAAAAGCGTGATCTCGCCTTGTGCAGTCCCCGGATCGATCCGCACGGCGAGCACCGGCCGCGCCGC